>USGC01000138.1 GCA_900554095.1 uncultured bacterium | reverse complement strand
CGTAATTTGAACAACTTGAAATTTCTTTGTAAGTGCCGTAAGACGGCATCCAAACTTCTAAATCCCAGCATTTGTTTGCTGAAAATCCAATATCGCCTGTTGACAAGGCTTCACGGCGGTATGGAAGCTCAAGCAACTGAAGCATTTTTTCTGCATCTTCAGTCAATTTTTCGTGTTCCTCCGGACTTGTTTCCGGCGTACAAAGTTTTACCAGTTCGACTTTGTTAAATTGGTGAACGCGTATAAGACCGCGGGTGTCTTTGCCGGCAGAGCCTGATTCACGGCGGAAGCACGGAGTGTAGGCTGTCATATATTTAGGCAGATCATCCTCGCTTAGAATTTCATTTGCATAAATATTTGTAACAGGAACTTCGGCTGTCGGAATTAAGTACAAATCCTCATCAACGCATTTATACATGTCTTCAGCAAATTTCGGAAGCTGACCTGTACCGGTCATTGTTGCAGAATTTGCCATAAAAGGCGGAAGGATTTCTTCATAACCTTGTTCACCGCAATGATAGTCTAGGAAAAAGTTTATAATTGCACGCTCTAGCTTTGCGCCTTTACCGCGGTAAAGAATAAAACGGCTTTGAGAAAGCTTTACACCGCGCTCAAAGTCAACAAGCCCTTTTTCTTCACACAAGTCCCAGTGAGCTTTAAATTCAAAATCAAACTTTCGCGGCTCGCCCCACTTATAAACTTCAACATTATCATCCTCAGAAAGTCCGATTGGTGTAGTTTCATCCGGAATGTTCGGGATGTGAAGCAAGATTGTGCGCTGTTTTGCGTCTAATTCATTCTGTTTTTCTTCCAATGCTTTGATATCGTCGCCGATTTTGCGAACGTCTTCCTGAATTGCGTCGGTGTTTTCGCCTTTTTTCTTCAACTCACCAATTTTTTGTGATTCAGCTTTTCTTTTTGCTCTTAATTCATCGGCTTGCGTTTGAATTTTTCGGCGTTCTTCATCAATCTTAATAACTTCGTCTATTGATAATTCAGGGTTTCTTCTTTTTAAAAGTTCATTTATTTTATCCGGGCATTCTCTAATTAGTTTGATATCAAGCATTTCAGACCTCTTTCAACTTATTTTCTATAGCATAAATATTATAGTTTAAAGAAATATTATAATCAAGACAAGAATTGCCAAAATCTAAATCTTTAGATTTATTGCAAAAATCAGAAAATAGTGCATAATATAATATGAGGGTATGTGGCATGGAAATGTTTAAAAAATTAGTCTCAAAATTTAATATAAAATCAAAAAAAGCGGCTAATCAGGGCATGATTAATCCAATTGAACACTGCAATACACTCAAAAATGAATTCTTAGACGGGCTTTCGCTTAAGGCGCTTAAGATTTACGAAAAAGAGCAAGATATAAAGAATTTTTCAAAGCTTGTGCTATCAGACTTAGCGGATAATACTGATGAGGCAAGGCTCAAGGAACTTTTTGAAAGCGGCGTAACAGACCCGTTTGAAGATGAAAAGCTTGCACAATTGGCAGACAACGAAAAGTTTTTAAGAGATTTAGGGCTTACAGAATAAGCAGTTCAAGGGTTGAATAGCAACACGGAAGTGAAAATATAAACGGGTGTCTGCCATACCTTGAAGGCCGGCTTACCTACGAAGAAATCATGCTTAAGTAAGTCCTAATTAAGACTAGTTACAAATTTTCGATTATTGCGTCAGTAAATTGAGTGGTTGTAAGACTTCCGCCCAAGTCATTGGTGCATTTGCCTTGTTCTAAGGTTTTGAAAAGTGCATGCTCAATTTTATCTGCATAAATATTTTCATCTATAAAACGAAGCATTTCAACTGCTGACAACAAAAGCGCGGTTGGATTTGCTTTGTTTTGCCCTTTGATGTCAGGGGCAGAGCCATGAACAGGCTCAAAAACAGCGTAATCCTTGCCGATATTAGCTCCTTGAGCAACACCAAGACCGCCGATTAACCCTGCGCAAAGATCCGAAACAATATCACCATAAAGGTTCGGCAAGACTAAAACGTCAAACTGAGACGGGTTTTGCACAAGCTGCATGCAAAGATTGTCAACTAGAATTTCACGCGTTTTCACCTGCGGGTAATTTGAGGCAATATCGCGAAATGTATTCAAAAACAAGCCGTCTGATAACTTCATTATATTTGCTTTTGTAACCACACAAACTTCATTACGTCCATTTTTAAGCGCATATTCAAACGCGAATTTTGCAATGCGTTCACTTGCACAACGCGTAATTATTTTAATACTTTCGGCGGTATTTTCATCCACCTGTCTTTCAATACCTGCGTACAAATCCTCTGTATTTTCACGAACAACAACAATATCAACGTTTTCAAAACGTGTTTGAATTCCGGGAAGATTTTTGCAGGGCCTTAAGTTTGCAAACAAATCGAGTTCTTTACGCAGTTGAACATTAACAGAACGAAAACCTTTGCCTATAGGAGTAGTAACAGGTGCTTTCAGTGCAATCTTGTTTCTTTTTATCGAGTCAAGAACCCTCTGAGGCAATGGCGTGCCTTCGGTTTCAATAACATCAGCCCCGGCAGTTTGTCTGTCATAATTAAGTTTTAAGCCGGCCGCATCAATAATCTTCACAACAGAATTAGAAATTTCCGGCCCAATACCGTCTCCCTCAATCAGCGTAATCGTTCTCATCTTATAATTCCTTTTATAATATCTCTTGATTATTATAACTCTTGGCCAAAAATTTGTAAAGATACTTTTAATCTTTGCGGGCCTCAGGCGGACCTTGCGGATTAATTTTCTCTTTCCAGGCTTTTATAATTCTGTTTTCTATAGTTTTTTGATCTTTAGTATCATATTTGTCATAATTTCGCGGCATATGAAAGTAACTCCAAGCCGCACGAATATGCTCAGGTGTATCTATCGGATACTTATCATTTACAGGATCTGCGAATTCAACATTACCATATTCATGAAGCCCGCGATTTTTATATACGTCATCTCTTTTTTTCATACTTTTAGAATATTGCTTTAAAAATTTTTATCATCAGCAGGCCGGATAGTTTAAGTGATTATAAAGTTTTGTAAACTTGTTTATATTTTCTGGCAATAAAACAACGGAATATTTTTTTATGTATATAAGGTTAGGTATAAATTAAGGTAGGTTTGAAATGTCAGGGATGACAGTGTCTCAAGGTATTGATTATTATATTCCTAAAGTTTGGAAAAACATCAAGGCTTGCACAGCATTAGCCTGCGGCACAGAGTTTGATATTTTTACTGACACTATGGGCAAGTCTTTTTGTCCGACAGGTGTAAATTTTAAAAACTTCGGCGGGCAAATAACGAATGCACTTGATAAAACCTATGAAGCAAGCAAAAGCAAGGGCGGTTGCTGGAAAATTCTAAAAGATGCCTTTACTTCAATACCTGATGATATTACAAAGTTTTGGAAAGAAGGCACCGACGCAGCAGCCAGCGCTGGTAAAACAGGATTAAGCAAATTTTGGACGCAGTTTAAAAGTGCATCAAAAGTTCTGACAAAAAGGATGCCGCTCGTTGGTACATTGATGATGGTTGCATTTGAACTTCCAAATATTTTTAAAGCAACAAAAGATGAAGGCTGTGTTGCAGGTGCAATTGAAACTGGCAAAGCAGCCGGCAAAATCGGGATAAGCACAATGTTTGGTGCAATCGGCGGGGCTTTAACACCGTTCTGTCCTCTGGCCGGAAGCATGGTTGGTTACTTTATTGGCGGATTGGCTAGTGAATTTATACTAGGCAAAAGCTACTCTGCTAAGCAAGAAAAACTTACAAAAGAAACAACTCAGACAAATAATGCAAATAATAATTCACAAAATGCTGCAAATCCATTTAACACAACAGGTATGCTAAATACTTCAGATATGACAAATCTTTTCGGACAAACTCCTATGAATAAAGATGATTTACAACGGCTCGAAATGGCATATAAAAACTATGCTTTCAATAATATGGATCCGTCAGTATTACCCCAATCAATTAACACAATTGCCTAAGGTTAACTCCTAATCCCCCTTGACCCTTGGGATTGAAGTGCTAAGAGTAAATTTCTCTTAGCACTTTTAAATTTTTGGGCAATTTTATTTTATAAAAATACTTTATTAATATACACGGGGAAAATTAAAGGAAAAGTTATGGGAAATGAAATTACACAAGCACAATTGCTACCGCTTGCGCGCTACGCAATGAACTTGCCGGAAGATGAAAAAACTTCTATGCAAAATGCACAGGCGCAAGTATTAGCAATAGGCGGCTATAAAGCATTTGAAATGAGTAAGTCCTGCTGGGATTTCACCAAAAATTGGAGTGCAAATTCTGCTGAACTTAATGCCCTAAAAGGAGCAACCAACCAAGAAACCTTATTTAACATGAAAAGACACCGTGAATTAAAGGCACTTGCGGAAAGGCTACCAAAAGCGCCGACAACTCCGCGTCCGACACTTTCGGCAAACCCGACAGCTAAAGACATAGCGGAACTTCAAAAACATCTGAAATCAGACATGTACAGTGATGTAAGACAAGCAATAAATAATGCAAAAAACAAAACGGGCAAAGATTATGCGGATGCCGTCCAAGAAATTAACAAAAAACTAGCAGAGGCTAATCTAAAAGTTCACACTGAGCAAGTAAGTGCCGCTGGAGCACTTAAACCCACAAGCAAAATTGCCAAAGCTTTAAATTTTATAAAGGATAAAACAGGCTGGAACAAGTTGAAAGGACTTGGAAAATCAGCCCTGGCTAATTCTTCGAAATTAAGAAATGCTGCAAATTTTGCAAGAGGCAAAGGTATTTTAACCCTTGCAGCACTTGCTCCTGATGCCATTGAAGTCGGCCAGACTTACAAACAGCTTGGAGCTCGGGCCGCGGCTAAACAAACAGGGAAAAGTCTTTTTGTTGCAGGTTCCGCAGTGGCAGGTTATAGTGCAGGAACAGCCGCAGCAGCCTTTGCTGGCGCTAAAATCGGTTTAGCGGCAGGTTCTACAGGCGGCCCAGTCGGAGCTGCTATCGGTGCAGTTGTAGGTCTTGCATGCGGGCTTATTGGAAGTTATTTTGCGACAAAAGGCGCGCAAGCTATTGTCGGAAAAACAGAACTTGAAAAGCATAACGACAATCAGGC
>USGC01000137.1 GCA_900554095.1 uncultured bacterium | reverse complement strand
CCCCATTCACTTTGAGGTTTGTAACTATGTTTCATAATTCATAACTCCTTTTTAACTCCATTATAACATGTCTTTTAAAAGTTTTCAAGAGATAGAGAGCATTATATAAAAAATCCCCTCCGTAATTTGCCGGAGGGGATTTTGTTATACTTCTATCATTCGTTTAAATTCATCCGGTCGTGAGGTTCTTGAAAGAGCATCTTCAAGAGTAACAACCCCGTCTTTGTATAGCTTAGCAAGTGCCATCTCAAGGGTTTGCATACCTATGCCCTGGTTCATCTGAATTGTAGAATAAATCTGTGCGGCTTTTGCTTCTCTAACAAGGTTTGCGACTGCTGGTGTAACAAGCATGATTTCTTGCGCCATTACGCGGCCTTTTTTCATGCCGTTTGGAAGTGTTTTGGGCAAAAGAGTTTGTGAAAATACTGCAACAAGCGAGTTTGCCAATTGAACACGAATTTGTTGTTGCTGGCCTTCCGGAAATACGTCGATGATACGGTCGATGGTTTGGGAAGCTGATGAAGTGTGAAGTGTTCCGAATACCAAGTGGCCCGTTTCTGCTGCTGTCAAAGCTAAAGCAATTGTTTCGTGATCACGCATCTCACCTACGAGTATGATGTCAGGGTCTTCACGGAGTGCGGATTTAAGAGCGTTTGCAAATGAGCGTGTATCCATGCCGAGTTCACGCTGGTGAATAATGCTTTTCTTTGATGTGTGAACGAATTCTATCGGATCTTCGATTGTTAGAATGTGCTCTGCTTTTGTTGAATTAATATAGTCAATCATCGCTGCAAGTGTTGTTGATTTACCAGAACCTGTAGGGCCTGTAACAAGAACAAGTCCGCGCGGTTTGTCGGCCGTTATTCTGACAATTTCAGGAAGCCCTAACTGTTCAAATGAAGGAACTTTGTCTGTAATTGTACGGAAAGCGGCTGCATAGTTGCCCTTATCTTTATAGAAGTTTACACGGAAACGGCTTAACCCTTCAATACCGTATGAAAAGTCTAATTCCCATTCTTGTTCAAGCTTTCTTCTCTGATCGTTTGAGAGCATTGGGAATAAAAGAGCTTCAACATCATCGGGAGACAACGCTTCCATTTCAACACGTGTAAGTTTACCGTCAATTCTTATTGCCGGAGGAAGCCCGCTTGAGATGTGCAAATCACTTCCGCCTTCTTTTACAAGTTTTTCCAATAATTCTTCTATTAACATCTTTTTAACCTGCCTTTAAATTCTATTCTGTAAAGTTCATTAAAGCATCATTTTCTTTCATTGCCAATTCAAGCAATGTGTAAGTCATATAGGCGCCGAGTGCAACGGCTTTAGGGTCTAAGCTGGTATTGTTAGCAGCTTCAATTATTGCTGTATTAATTTCCGGATTTTCATCTTTTATATAATGAATCATTTTTTTGCGCCAGGCCGGCATATCTTTAAAAATTTCCGAAAAGGTCGCAGCGGCTGTTTCTTCTGTAATAATTGGCAGCATTATATACCTCTATACTCTTTACAAAAATATTTTACCTTATTTATAAGATTTTAACAAGAGATAAATCAAAATAATCCTTTGTTTGAAGTATAATTACTCTATGAGACTTTTGAATTTAGAGCTTAATAATTATAGAAATTGCGAAGATTTAAGTTTAGATTTAGATTTTGACAAGGTTTTGATAGTCGGCAAAAACGCGCAGGGAAAAACTAATATTTTAGAAAGCATATTTTTTCTCTCCGCCCTCAAAAGCCCACGCACTTCAAATAATATTGAAATAATAAACTTTAATGCGGAATTGGCGGAAATTCACTCAAATCTTATAAAAGCAGATACATCCGTGGAGCTTAATTACAGCTATTCAAAAGAGAAAAAGCGCGAATTAAAAGTCAACGGAATGAGAACAACTCCGAAAAATTTCAAAACTGTTTTAAAAACTGTTCTTTTTTCTACAAACGACCTGCTTTTGCTCCGCGGAAACCCTTCTGATAGGCGCGATTGGCTGGATAGAGCCATATCACAAATCTATCCGGCTTTTGATGAAAGACTTTCCAAATACGACAAAATCCGTATACAAAAAAATAATTTTTTAAAAGAGCTAATCAAAGGCGCGACGTTGGATGAAACGCTTCTGGATGTTTTGAATGAACAGTTGGCCGTAACAGGAAGCAACATAATTTATTTAAGAAAAAAGTTTTTAAAAGAAATCGAAAAAACAGCGCGCGAAAAACATCGAATAATTTCAGAAACAGAAGATTTGAAACTTTCATATGACTGCTCGTTTTTGAATGGCGAAACAGAGCTTGATGAAATCCTATTAGCATTTAAAAACACCCTCAATGAGCGCCGCATTGAAGAAATTCGCAGAGCACAGTCGTGTGTCGGCCCGCACCGAGATGATATTCTGTTTTTTATAAATGGTAACAATGCCGCAAAATTTGCCTCTCAAGGCCAGCAAAGAACGGTAGTGTTAGCCTTAAAATTGTCAGAACTCGATATTATAACAGAAAAAACAGGTGATGAACCCATATTGCTTTTAGACGATGTGCTGGCAGAGTTGGACGATATCCGCCAGAATTATCTTTTAAAATCAATTACAAACGCGACACAAACAATTATTACCTCTGTAGACACCGTGTTATTCGAAGAAGAGTTTCTAAAAGACGTAAAAATCTACAAAATCGAAAACGGAGCACTGAAATAGGAATGAAAAATTTTGATATAAATAAACAAATAGGAGACAACCTCAGGGCTGAAAGAAACCGTGCAGGCCTCTCTCAAGAAGGATTAGCTGAACTTTCAGGTTTACAAAGACAACACATTTCAAAAATTGAAAATGGCCTAATTGATATGCGAATTTCCACTCTTATTCCTATTTTAAATGTTTTAAATTTGAAATTTGAAGAACTTTATCAAAATAAATAATTAATTAAAGATTAGCGCCGCAGCATTTTTTGAATTTTTTGCCGCTTCCGCAAGGACAAGGATCGTTACGGCCTACATTTTGTGTGTCGATTTTGGGGCGCTCTTCGTATTCTTCAATTATGCCTAAAGTTTGTGAAAATGCTTTTGATTTGTACAAAACAGTTGTTGATGAAAAGATTTTGTCTTCTAAATATTTCGATTTGTATTTTTCAAAAAGCTCGTCAAATGTATAATTTGCATTTAAAACTTTGTTTACGACATCAATGAAATTTTCGTGTTTTGAAGCAACTTTCTTTATCAAATTCGCTGAAATTTTATCATTCATTAAAAAGTAGTTTATACATTTATCGTAATTTTCAATTGACGCTGGGTCTTGCGCCTCGAAAATTTTATTAAATGTTCCGTAAAACGGTATTGCATAAAGCCCAAGCTCTTTATCAAAGAGGATTCCGACATCGTAAACCTCTTCGTGCGATGAAAATCCGCCAAGAGAATTTTCTAAAAAGTTATTGTAACTGTTATTAAATTCCTTAACATCAAAGTACCTGTAAACTTCAGGCAAAATAACTTTATCCTGGTAATCCGCTTTTTCACCGGTTTCAGCGAAGTCATTGAAAATCCCGATTAAATCATCAGCAAATTTGTTTGTAGTAATAATTTCGTCAGTATTGAAAAATTCAATGAACTTCTCATATATTGAATTTACTTCTTGTTCGATCTCTTTTTGTTTTTCAGGATTGTCAATGTATACCAGTTCCGGGTTTTGGACGATTTTTGCGACTGCGTATCTGTATGCTTCATCGCGTTTGGCTGAAGACAAGACTCCTGAGATTTCCAGCAGGTAGTAGCTTTTTTGGAAATTAAAAATTCTTGCAACAACAAACTGTCCTATGCCGATACCGCGGAATGAAGTCATTTTTACAAGCGACTGCGCTTCGTAATTTTTCTCATTAATAATATTATATAAATCAAATCCGTTTTTAAGAATTCTTTTAACTTTAAAAACCGAAGATAAAGATTTTTTTAAAGCTTCGATTATATTTTTAGTTTCAGCAGGTAATTTTTTAGTGCGTTCAAGGTATAAATCAAAAATGCTTTTGTGATCTTGTCCAAGGTTTCTTTCAAAGATGTAATTGAAGCATGCGGCCTGGAATTGCACAGAGCCGTCAGAACCTGCACCAATTGTTTTTATGTATTCCAGAAAATCCGGCTTCACCAAATCATCTGTCCTGATAAAAACAGCCAAATCTTTAATTACATCATTAATCACTTTTAATTCTTCTTGAATAAGCATTTAGTCTCCCTCAAATAATTATAATTATGCTAAAATAACAATAGTTTAAACAAATGTAAATTTCAATACCTATAACCGGACGATTTACTTTTCAATTTAAATTTTATGTGTTATAATAATAAGTATGAAGAAGATATTATTTTTACTAGGAACATTGTTATTATTTGCAAGCAGCGTTAAGGCTTATGACTTGCCAAGATGGGATGTTATACCGATTCAGGTGTATTTGCCTCCTGATAATGCGAAATCAGCAGTAATTCAACGTGCATTCAATGCCTGGGCTGGTGCGTCTAATGGCGCCGTAAGGTTCAGATATATGACCAGTAAACAAGCTTCAAAAAATGCATCAGTAATAGTTACGATAGATGAGGCAAATAATGCGCAAGCTGTTACAGCACAGAGATATGAAACAGTCGGATATTTTCGTGATATGCGCGTAGGTTTTTTGTATCGAGCTGATGTAACAGTGCATACAAAAAATTCAGAAGGAAAAGACTATACGGATGACAAAATATATGAAAGCGCATTAATGGAAGTCGGATATATACTGGGATTTGATAAGGTAACTCAGGACGCAGAGACTTATAGTTCAGTAATGAATTACCAATGCAGCGGAAAATTAAAGAGCCCGACTGATATAGACCGACAAAAAATTAAGCAAAAATACACATTAACACCAGAGCGAGATAAAAAATAAAGATTGACATAAAAAAATGAGAGTGATAAGATTTAAAGCGGGTGCAGCTGAGGTATTCCATTAAAAGAAAACAACAGATTGTTGTTTTCGCTCGTAGTCCCCAGAGGCTGCGCGGCAAATTAAAAAAAGAATAAAGTGTAACGTCGGAATGTAGCGCAGCTTGGTAGCGCACCGTGTTCGGGTCGCGGGGGTCGCAGGTTCAAATCCTGTCATTCCGATTTTTAAATAAAATCCAAAAATCGGGACGTGGC
>USGC01000136.1 GCA_900554095.1 uncultured bacterium | reverse complement strand
TAATTATCTCCTTTTCAATATTGTTTTCTTATACAAATTAAAATACTCTGGAATTTTTTGCCATTGCATAGTTGTATTAAAACTTTTGGTGTAAAATGAATTTATGTTCTATTTTGAAAAAATTAACGGAAAATCTGTCATGAAATCAGACCTCTTAAAGGGTCTTACGCATTTTTTCACAACCCGCGAAAGCATTATTAAAACCAAAGAGCCGGAGTTTGAAAATCTGGTAAATGAAAATAAAAAAATGTTTGCTGAAATTCTCAACATACAACCCGAAAACCTCATTACTCCATCACAAACCCATTCTACAAATATTGAAACAGCCCAAATCGGCAAAATAGATTACCCTGAATGTGATGGGCTGATTTTAAATAATACTGAACAAGCTGTGTTTTTGAACTTTGCAGACTGTACACCGCTCGTGTTTTTTGATAAAGAAAACAATATAGCTGCGGTTTATCATGCCGGTTGGCGCGGAACAGCAGGCCAAATAGGAGTTAAGACAATTCAAAAAATGGTAAAAGAATTTAATTCAAAGCCTGAAAACATTCTTGCTGCAATAGGCCCGGCTATTTCAAAATGCTGTTACAATGTCCAAGAGGACGTACTAAACCAATTAGTCCAAACAGTTGAAAATAAAAAAGATGTTTATGAAATTAGAAACGAAGAAATATTTGTTGATTTAAAAGAAATTAACCGCCGACAATTAATTCAATGCGGAGTAAGAGAAATCGATGTCTGCCCGTATTGCACGGTATGCGCTAATGATAAATTCTTCTCCTACCGCAAAGAACACGCTACAACAAACAGGCACAGTGCACTTGTCTGTCTCAAAAATTTTTGATATAATCATATTAAAACTATGGGAGGAAAAATTTTGAAAAAAATTATATTAACACTTGCGCTTCTGACATCCGTAAGTATTCCGGTCTTTGCTGACAACTCCAACGTGTACGCTCCTCAGGAAATCGGCGGCGGCATTGACGGTTACATGTACCAAAACTACCGTCGCGACGCTGCTTATGAAGATGAAAAAGATATTCTTCCGCTTCCGTCGTTCTTTAAAAGGAAAACAACTGACCCTGAAGCAGTTACGCGCCGCGAGCCCCACGAAATTAAGGCAAATTCATCCGGAACTAAAAAAACAGCTCCTATGAATTACAGCCAATTCCCGCAAAACTACGACAGCAGCCAGCAGATGTTTATGATGCAAAACAGCATGCAGCAAATGTATTCAATGCCGTATTAGTTTACCGGGTTGAGGTTAATTCTTTTTCAACAATCGGCGGAATTGCAGATGTTATTAACATTTCAAGATACTTGTCATTTTCGTCGCGGACTTTTTGCGCAATTGACGGTATCTCGGATTTGTCATTAAAATAATATTTTATTGAATATTTGAACTCTGTCATGCCTTTAACTTCATTCTTTTCATATTTATAAACGTTGTATGTAAAAAAATTTTTTCCGTTTTCAAAGCCGTTTTCCAGGTAGCTCAAAACAGCCTGGTCGACTTTTTTGTTCTGAATGAATTTTAAGAGAAGACAATTTTCTTTCTTTTCAATCTCATCGTCAAACTTTTGCGCAAACTTAATCGGATTAGAAACATCAGGGTGATGATAGATACCGAGCATTTTAGTCCAATTCTCACGGCTTTCACCTTTAGGGAAGTATTCGTTCATAGCGTCAGTAAGGTTCAGAGACTGAGCCGTCGACTTCAGAACAAAACTTTGGTTATCAAAAGTGATTTCATCGGCACGCGCAATATTAACGCAAGCAATCGTTATTAAAAACGCAAGAGACAAAATATTTATATAGTATTTCAACATAATTTTTCCTTTATCTTTCGTTTATATTTAAACAGAAATTGCAAAAAGAAAAATTACGCCTAAGGATTAATTTTCAAAGCCGATAAGGTAATATTTGCAATTCAGAAGAAATCTATTAATGTTTTTCAATTGATAGAAGTTAAAATTATTTTTCGGGCTTCAACTCTTACAGCTTCGTCAATTGCGAAAATCTCGTCGATGGTTGGATTTTGAATAACTTTGTGCTCATCAAATATTTTTTTAGTAATTTCAAAAATTTGGAAAAGTTTTATTTTACCTTCTAAAAAGGCAAATACAGCTTCTTCATTTGCAGCGTTGAGGCAAGCAGTTGCAGTGCCACCTGTTTTGCCGGCTTCATAAGCAAGCTTTACTGTCGGAAACTTCTCGTAATCAGGCTTTTCAAAATCCAGGCGGGCAATTTCTGCAAAGCTGAAGCTTTTGGACTTTATCCCCTCAAATCGCTCTGGATACGTAATCGCATACTGAATTGGTATATGCATGCTCGGAAGTCCTAATTGTGCAATGACACTTCCGTCTTTGTACTCTATTGCACTGTGAACAATGCTTTGCGGATGAATTACCACATCTATATCATCGTAATCCATGTTGAAAAGATGGTGCGCCTCAATAATTTCTAACCCTTTATTCATCAATGTTGCGCTGTCAACAGTAATTTTGCGTCCCATGTTCCAGCGAGGATGCGCAAGCGCCTCTTTGACCGTCGCTGATTTCATCTCGTCAAAACTTTTATGGAGAAACGGCCCGCCGCTTGCCGTAATAATTAATTTATCAACCTGTGAAATGTCTTTTATACACTGATGGATTGCGCAATGTTCGCTGTCAACCGGGATTATATTAACATTATTTTTACGTGCAGCCTCCATTACAATGTCCCCAGCCATAACAAGGGTTTCTTTGTTGGCAAGCGCAATATCAATACCATTTTCAATTGCCTTGAGTGTCGGCTGCAAGCCTATTTTGCCCGAACAGGCGACGAGGATAATGTCGTTTTCTTTGTCTGTACAAATCTTTTCCAAACCTTCTTCACCTAAAACAGTATAGCGAGGTTTAAATTTTTCAGCCTGTTTTTTTAAAAGCGCCGCGTTTTTGCCGCCTGCAAGCGCGATAATTTCAAATTTATCCTGTAATTTTTCAATAACTTCAAGCGCTTGAGTTCCGATTGAACCCGTTGAGCCGATAATACTTATTTTTCTCTTCTTTTCCATATTATTTATTATAGTATAAACAGTTTTTAAATTACAAAAGAGTGTTAAAAAGCCCTCTGCATAGAGGGCTTTTTTGTTATTTTTCAACTTTTGACGGTTCTTTCAAGGACTCACTTTGGTTTACGTAATTGGTAAGCTGCTTAAGCGCCGGTTTGTAAGCGTTTACCGTAGCATTCCCACCTAGACAGCCGCCCTGGCAAGCCATTACTTCTATTAAGTTTCCTAATTCACACACGCCATTTTTAGCATACTTTTTCAAGTCGCGGATTGACTGTTTATTTAAGCCGTCAATAACGACAGGGTGTGCCGGAATATGCTCAGGAAGCATTGTTTGAACAGCTTTTGCAACACCGCCTGTTACTGCGTAATTTCTTGCTTCGGCAGAGGCTTCGGTTTTAAAGTCGCTTTCTGCACAAGTCTCAACCTTAATCCCTAAAGCAATCATCCACGCGCCGACTTCTTCGTAATTCAAGACATAATCCACGTTTGGATTTTGTAAAGCTTCACGGCGTTTTGCAACGCAAGGGCTGAAAAAGACTGTAACCGCATCCGGATGTTCTTTTTTAACAATTTCTGCTGTATAGTAAAGCGGAGTTTTAGTGTCTGAACGGAAAGGTTTCAATTCAGGAATATGCTTGTCTACAAGTTCATTGTATCCGGCACAGCACGATGTTGTCATGAATTCTGCGCCGTGCTCAAGTCTTTCTTCAAACTCAGCGGCTTCAGTTTTGGTCGTAACGTCCGCTCCCTGCGCAACCTCGTAAACATCGTCAAAGCCCAATTCTAAAATCGCTTGCCTCAATTGTTTTGGCGTACAAGGTAATTGGCCCATAATCGCCGGAGCAATCATCGCTATAACCTTTTTACCCGCTTTTATATTTTTAAGCACGTCAATAATCTGGCTTTTTTCGTGAACCGCGCCGAAAGGACATGCTGAAACGCATTTTCCGCAAGAAATACATTTGTCAAAATCTATTTGTGCGTGGCCGTCTTCGCCTTTTGTAATTGCGCCCACAGGGCATGCGCTTTCGCAAGGAACGATTATTTTTGTAATTGCCTGGTAAGGACAAACTTGAACACACATTCCGCAGTTTTTGCACTTAGCCGGGTCTATAACTGATTTGCCGTCTTTAACGCTGATTGCGCCAAATTTACAAGTATTTTCACAAGGTCTTGCAACACAGCCCTGGCAAAGATCGGTTACATAAATACGTGAAGGCACGCAACCTTTGCAGGCAGTTGTTAATACTGTCAAAGGCTTATCATCAGGAACTTCTCTTTCTAAAGCTTTTTCTGCCAAAGTTGAGAGTAATTCGCTGTCGTCGGTTTCTTCAATTGAATGTCCGAGCCCGGCTACAGCTCTGTCGCGAAGAATTGCGCGTTCTTTGTATATACAGCACCGATATGGCACTTCATGGCCTTTCGGGCGCATATCATAAGGTATCAGCCTTGTGTTTTCTTCAAAATTATCACTTAGAAAAGCTTTTATTAGTCTTACCAGTATTTCTCTTTTCAAATGTGATGTTTGTTTAGGGGTATTCATACTCATCTTTTCTTTTCCATTTCTAGTTTCGTTGTGTAAAATCTTAGTTTGTTGATTTGCATTCAGCGAGTTTTTTGTCAATAGCGCTGATTACTTTTTCAACTGTTGCTTCTTTTATAACTTCATCGTCAACTTTTACGTAAGGAGCTTTTGAGAATTCCCAGTCGATTGAGCAAAGGCCAAGACAAGGTACTCCTGATACATCTACTTTATCACCGTATTTTGCAGGCACTGTGTCGATTAATTCCTGCAAATTCGCTGAACCCATTACAAAACATGTTGTTCCTAAACAAACTTTAACACTAATTTTCTTGTCCATTTTTTTTTTGTCCTTTCCGTCAATATTAGTATTGACTTATTATATCTACGTCTGTCGCGGCGCTTTCTGTGCTTTTTTGGAAATTTCTTTCTTTTGTCTCTACGCTTGCTCCCGCTTATCCTTTCCGTCAATGTTAGTATTGACTTGTTATACCTCTGTCTGTCGCGGCGCTTTCTGTGCTTTTTTGGAAATTTCTTTCTTTTGTCTCTACGCTTGCTCCCGCTTATCCTTTCCGTCAATGTTAGTATTGACTTGTTATACCTCTGTCTGTCGCGGCGCTTTCTGTGCTTTTTTGGAAATTTCTTTCTTTTGTCTCTACG
>USGC01000135.1 GCA_900554095.1 uncultured bacterium | reverse complement strand
TTTACATTGACGATAGAACTATTTGTTTTAAGGGAGATTATCACAAAACTCTTGAAGAAATTGAAAATTTCAAAGTTTACTGGAAATAATATTTTTTATATTTATATTTACCCCCACTTGACTTCTGTCTCAAAACGAGTGATTAATGTGTTGCACAAAGCATTACAAGGATTTTGAGACAATGGAAAACCAAGTTGAGACAATCAAATACACCCCAGAGAAGGCAAAACAAAACGCTCTTGCAAAACTTGATTTAATCCGCAAATGGCAAGAATTTCGCCGTAAAGCAGTCAACAAACTTCAAGCAGACTATGATTTTGTCAAACTGCATAACAGTTCAGATTCTTACCTTTTCAGTGTTTTAGGTAAAATCTCACGAGGAAGCCTGCATCGCTGGAAAGCCAGTTTAGACGGTACAGAGGATTACACAAGATTAATCCCTAATTACAAATACGTTTCTGTGAATGAATACAGAACATGTCTAACAGATGAAGAAATCAAAATATTTATGGGATTGCTTTTGCACCCAAATAGAATTTCTATCGGAAAAGCAATTACTCTAACCAAATATAAATTAAAAGAGCAAGGTCAAAGTTTTATCCCTGCAGATATTACATTTAGACGCTATGCAAAATGGTTTAAGGACAATAATTACGACAAATGGGTGCTTGCTCGAGACGGTGAAAAAGCACTTTCAGACAAGGTCGAGCCTTATATTAAAAGGGATGCGAGCCTGCTTGATGTCGGGGATATTTTAGTCGCAGACGGGCACAAACTGGCGTTTCAGGTGATTAATCCGTTTACGGGCAAGCCTTGTCGGGCGACTTTAGTCGGATTTTTAGACTGGAAATCAACAGCACTGGTCGGGTACGAAATTATGCTTGAAGAAAACACCCAATGTATTGCAAGTGCCCTAAGAAACGCAATAATAAACCTCGATATGATACCGAAAATTATCTATCAAGATAACGGCAGAGCATTTAGAGCAAAATACTTTACAGATGATAAAGGATTTGGTGAATTAGGATTTTATGGGCTTTATGCAAAACTCGGGATTGAAACGGTATTTGCAAGACCTTATAACGCAAGGTCAAAAGTTATTGAGAGGTTCTTTAAAGAATTTCAAGAAGGCTTTGAAAAACTTATGCCAAGCTATGTTGGTTCATCAATTAACAACAAACCCGCATACTTGAAACGAAACGAAAAATTCCACTCAAACCTGCATTATGATTATATCCCTACAATAGAAGAAACAATCAAAATGATTGATATGTGGCTTAAGTTCAAGAACTCTCAGCCCTGTACAAATGCACCGAATTTGACAATCGCAGAGGTTTTGGAAAATCATAAAAAACAGAATATTGATAAAAACTTGCTTGACGATTTGATGCTGACAACTGAAGTCAAAACAATTCAACGAAACGGCGTAAGGTTCTTGAACTGCGACTATTTTGACGAAAGACTATACGGACTGAGAGGGAAAGTTTTAGTAAAATACAACCTGTTTGATCTAACTAATGTGAAAGTTTTTACCCCGAAAGGTGAATACTTATGCACCGCAGAGCGAGTAACTGAAACTCACCCGATGGCAAAGATTTTAGGAACGGTTGAGGATTTAGAGGATTACAAACAAAAAATTCAAAAACAACAAAAACTGAAAAGAAAAACTATAAACTCGGTTAAAAATTTATTGACTAATGATGAAATAAAACTTATTGAAGCAAGGTCGAACCAAGAAGAAATGGGAAATTCTAACAATTTTCAAAAAGAGTTCAAACTTCGTTCAAATGGTGTTCAAAAAATAAACAACGGGGAAAAATCACTCCCGATTTTCAAAAACAATTCAGAAAAGTACGAATATTTAATAAAACATAACCCAAGCGACACTTGGATTGCAGAATTTAAACAAACAAAGGAGTACAAACTTTTATATGAATAGCGGATTGAAAGCAGTGGGTCTAAGGCGAAGCCATACCCGTTTATTGCAAGCAACCAAGAAAGGATAAAATGAAAAAAATCTTTATAAAAACTCGAAATGTAAGGAATTTTATAGGTTTAGTTGAAGCTCTAAAAAGCAAACCAAAAAACATTCCTAAAATGGGACTTATATATGGCGAGCCGGGGCTTGGAAAATCACAAACGGCACTTTGGCTCGCCTGCAAATATGACGGGATTTACATTCGAGCCTCAAACCTTATGACAAGCAGGTGGCTAGTTGAAGAAATTGTTAGAGAAATGGACGAACTTCCTCGGTATTTGACCTCAGACAACTTTAATGTCGTGATTAGCAAACTTATTCAAAAGCCCAAAATTATTTTTGTAGATGAAATCGACTACCTGATGAACAATTACAAAAGTGTCGAGACCCTAAGAGATATCCACGATAAAACCGATTGCCCGATAATCTTTGTCGGGATGGGCTTGGCTCTTAGAAAACTTGAAAGATACAAGCATCTGTATGACAGATTTAGTGAGATTGTAAAATTTGAAACCTTTGAAATAGAAGATTTGAGTCAAATTTTTAGCCAACTCTCTGAAATACCGTTTACGCCTGATTCGATAGAATATATCCACAAAAAATACAATAGGTTCAGACAAATAGTACAGCTTATAAGCAAACTTGAAAGTTTTGCAAAAGAAAATAATTTAGAAGAAATTACAAAAGAAGTTATGGAGCAAATTATATGAACATTGAAAAATTAGCAAAAAGATTAAAAGAATTTACCCTTGATGATATTGAATTGATAGCAGAATGCGATTGTAAAACAAAACTTGAACAGCTTTTGAACAGCAATAAAATACTTTTTGAAAACGGGATTTACAAATACAATGAAGAAACAAAGACAGGTGAAAATTATGAAATATTCAGCCCGCTAAAGAATAAACACCTAAAAATTAGTATAGAAGATGCAAAAGAATATTTTATGAAAAATCATGTTGAAAAATACTGCAAATTCGAGACTTATAGAAACTATAACGCGATTTTTAATTTCAATATTATACCGTTTATAAACTGCTATTACCTGCATGAAATTGATATTGAGTCGATAAAAGAACTTTTTAAAGTCTGCGAATTAAGACGCCTGAAGCCCCGCAGAATTAAAAACACAATGGCACTTCTAAACCAGTTGATAAGGTATTTTCAACACCTTGGAGTGATTGACAGAACGTGTGTTTATCAGGTTAAAAAAGTGCAGGATAAAAACCATTTTGGGATAGAAAATTTAATTTTTGAGGGATTTTAATGAGTAAAATGAAATTATTTAAACAAGCAGAGCAAATGTATTTAAAAGGTTCGACTGTTAGTGAAATCTCTTTAGAACTTGGGATTGCCAAAAGAACTTTGTTTTATTGGAAAAAGCAATATGGTTGGGATAAAAAGCGAAAAGAATCAATGTATGATAAATTCCAGTTCAAAGAAGATTTGCAAAAGTTTGCCCAGAAACTTATGGATAAAATTGTAAATAGTAATAAATCCAACATCCAGATAAGCCAAGCAGAATATTATTCCCTTGTGAATATTTTGAACTTACTCCCAGATTTGAAAGAAAACAATACTCAAAACGAAACACCCCGAATAAAAACCGAACTTTCCCCAGACTTCATCCGCCAAATCGAGCGTGAAATTTTAGGTATAGAATAATTCCTGCAGATTTTTGTGCTATGCTTGTAGAAAAGGAGTGAAATATGGTTAACAAATATTCTGTTGCACAATATTCAGTAGATAACATATTAGGTTTTATTAATAGCGGGGAAATTTCTATTCCTGAAATTCAAAGACCATTTGTTTGGAAACCTAAGAACGTAAGAGATTTAATTGATTCTTTGTATAATGGTTATCCAACAGGATATTTAATCATATGGCAAAATCCAACTGTACGCTTAAAAGATGGCAGAGAAGCAGGCGGTACAAAAATATTAATTGATGGACAGCAACGTGTTACTGCTTTAATGACTGCACTTGCCGGACAACAAATTCTAACAGAGGACTACGAACAAAAAGCATACAAAATAGCGTTTAATCCTTTAGCTAAAGATGATGAAGAACGTTTTGCCGTTCAAACTCCTGCTCATGTAAAAAGTAAAAATTGGATCCCAGATATTTCAGTAGTTTTTAAACCTGATTTTAATGCATTTAATTTTATAAATGAATATATTCAAAACAACCCGGAAACATCAAGTGATGTTATAAATAGAGCTATTCAAAAATTATTGGATATCAGGACTTGTCAAATGGGTACAATTATTTTAGTTCCTGACTTGGATATAAATGAAGTTACTGAAATATTTGTAAGAATCAACTCTCAAGGTAAACGTCTGAATGAAGCAGACTTTGCAATGTCAAAAATTGCTGCTGACTCAAAATATGGTGGCAATATTCTAAGAAAGGCTATTGATTATTTCTGTCATTTAGCTGTCGATCCGAATTTCTATGAAAAATTATCCACAACAGATGATGAATTTATGAAATCTGAATTCGCAGGTTTATTAAAATGGTTAAAAGATGATAAAGAAGCAATCTATGATCCTGAATATAATGATATGTTAAGAGTTTGCTTAATGCATAAATTTGGTAGAGGTAAATTAGGTGATTTAGTAAGTTTGCTTTCAGGTAGAGATTTTGAAACAAGAACATACAAAGAAGAAATTGCTGATGAAAGTTTTGCCAAGTTAACAACAGGTGTTAAAAATTTCATGAACGAATATAATTTTAAAAACTTTGTACTTGCAATAAAAGGTTGTGGATTTATAAGCGAAAAATTACTAAATTCTCAAATGACTTTAGATTTTGCATATACATTGTATTTACTTCTAAGTAATTCAAAAGATATTGATAAAATAGAAGTAAAACGTCTTGTCCAAAAATGGTTTATTATGTCAACTTTGACAGGTAGATACATAGGCTCTCCTGAGTCTCAAATGGATAAAGATTTAAGAAGTATAGCAGCCAAGGGGTTCAAGGAATATTTTAGGGAAGTTGAAGAAGCTGAATTATCTGAAACATTTTGGACAGTTGGTTTAGTACAGAATTTAGAGACTTCTTCTATTAGTAGTCCATATTTTAATACCTATATTGCAGCACAAGTGTGGAATGCTGAAGCTTCGTTATTTTCAAATACAACAAAAGTTGCTGATTTAATTTCGGTTATGGGCGATGTACATCATATTTTCCCAAAAGAATATTTAAAACAAAACGGCTATGAAGATAAGGCAAAATATAATCAAGTTGCGAACTATACTTATCTTGATACAGG
>USGC01000134.1 GCA_900554095.1 uncultured bacterium | reverse complement strand
ACCCGTCTTCTCACTGTTATTTTCGGTAAGTCCAGTACACGTAGTTTTGCATTTACATTAGCAGAAGTATTAATTACTTTAGGAATTATCGGTATTGTTGCAGCTATGACTATGCCAACACTTATTGGCAAGTATAGAAAACAAGAAACTATTGCAAAACTTCAAAAGGTTTATTCTACTCTTAACCAGGCTCTGAAACGCTCAGAAGTCGACAATGGCGATAAAAAATATTGGCCCAGAGGTTTTGATATCGGCAACAAAAATTACTTCAATACTTACTGGGCACCATACTTAAAAGTTGTTAAAGTTTGCAAGACATATAAAGATTGTGGATACAACCGTTCAGGACCATGGACTTATTTGAACGGCACAGAATGTCCAACCAGTGTTGCAGTACCTGCCGAACGCACAACTATTTATCTGCCTGATGGTATTTTAGCTGTATTTTTAACTTCTACCATTGATGGCGAAAATGGTGAGCTAGTTCCTGTTGAGTATATTATAATTGATTTAAACGGCGGCAGAGGTCCAAATACTTTTGGAATTGACACTTTTTATTTTGTAATAGTTGACAATAATTTAGCTAAAGGCATTATGCCGCAAGGATACAACCAACCTCAAGATTTAATAAACACTAGTTGCAGCAGTAACGGAGACGGAAGTTACTGTGTTGCAAAAATTATGCATGACGGATGGAAAATAACAGAGGATTATCCATTTAAATAATCCTCTGTTTTAATATTCAAATTTTTTAAAATCTTATATAACCGGCACGTCAACGGGTTCTGTTAGAATTACGTTTAAAACATCGCCGGCATTAAGGTTTACATTTTTGCCTTTGCGTATTGCATCAGCAACAGCCTCATATACATAATATCCGGCACCACCAATACCGCCGCCAATTGCACTCACCGGAAGCGTTATAATCCTCAAATACCCGCCGGCAACGTCTTCAAATGTATCATCACCCCAATCGGTTGCGGTTTTAGCTATTTTAACTGTTTGATTCCAATTTTCTTTCATTGCATCGCCATACCCACGGGTTGTTGTAATCCCCCCATCACTTGTAAGATCAGGTCGGCCAACGATGGACAACGTTAGAGGGAGCTGTCTTCCATTAGGCGTTACGATATGATCAAAGTCCAAGTACAATACGGCCCCTCTAGAAAGTCTTCTAGCTTCTGTAACCTTGCCAATACTGCCTCTTACCAAAGACCCAGAAGGCAAAATAACATCAGAATCCGCCATTTGATCATTCAACAAAACTGCTTGAAACGGCACACCTTGTCCCGCTACTGTTGTAACCGGTGTCAGCAGTTGAAGCGAAAACTGAGTTCCAGCCGGAATTCTTTTTGTTTTTGCATTAGCATTAAACGGTGCCGCAAAAACAGACGCCGCAAATATAAACAGTGATACAATCACACTCAATAATTTTACTCTCATAATCTCCTCCTTATTTAGGGTTTTAGAATTAAAGCTATTTTAGCCTCATTTATAAAAAATGTCAAATGTTAAATATTTGCAATTGAGCAAAACAACTGATATGATTTACATATGGGCAGAGAAGAAAAAATTGCAGAATTAGAAGAAGTGTTATCAAAAAATAATACGGATTACAAAACTCGACGTAAACTCGCTGTAATGCTTTTGGACAGCGGATACACTGAAGATGCAATGAAACATTTTTTATATCTTTCAAAGATTTTCCAAGAAGACAGCGGAATTTTTTATAATCTTGGTATTGCTTATGAAAAAATGAAAAGTTTTGAACTTGCAAAGGAGGCTTACGAAAAAGCAATTGAAATTTCCCCGCAAGATACTGATGCAATATACAACTTAGGGCTGGTATTGATTGAATTAAAGAATTACACCTATGCAATAGAGTGCTTTGAAAAAGTTCTTCAAGAAGACAATGAGGATTCAAATTCATACTTTAACCTTGGAATTTGTTATTTAAAAAAAGATGATTTAGTTAATGCTATGATGAATTTTCAAAATACTGTTGATTTGAATGATAACGATATTTACGCGCATTTTTATATCGGTAATATTTTTAAGGCAATGGGGGATTTAGATTCAGCACGGGAGAAATTCAATAAAGTTCTTGAGATTTCGCCGGATTATAGCTGGGCATATTACAATCTTGCTGTAATTGATTGGGAAAGCGGAAATATTGCCGAAGCACTTGAAAAACTTGATAAAACTCTTGAATTAAACCCAAAAGACATTGACGCTTATATAACTTACGCCAAAATACTCTCTAAGCAAGGGAGTTATGAAAGCGCAAAAGAAATAATTCAAAGAGCATTAAACTTGTGCGGCAAAAACGGCAACTTATATTACATTATGGCACAAATCGAAAAACACTTGGCAAATAAAGATGAATGTTTGAAATTTTTGAATTTAGCCCTCGAAAACAGTGCAACTCTTAATACTAATATCAAATTCGTTGACAAGCAGATTAAAACTCTTTCATAAATTTTTATGTTAAAATAAACGTATCGAAATAAAATAGTGAAAGAGGTTAAAAATTATTATGAAAATGTCAAAGTTATTTGTTCAAACACTTAGAGAAAACCCTTCTGATGCTGAAGTTGTTTCTCATAAAATGCTTGCACGCGCAGGTTATATCAAAAAATTAACCTCAGGTGTATACAGTTATATGCCTTTGATGTGGAGAGTTTTGAAAAAGATTGAAAATATTGTACGCGATGAAATGGACAAAGCAGGCGCCCAAGAATTGTTAATGCCATTTGTTCAGCCGAAAGAACTCTGGGAAGAATCCGGCAGATGGGAAGTTTACGGACGAGAACTAATGCGCCTTAAAGACCGCCACGATAGAGAAATGTGCCTTGGTCCAACACATGAAGAAATCATTACATCCATTGGCCGCGATGGACTTAAATCATATAAACAATTACCTGTTAATCTTTACCAAATTCAATCAAAATTCCGTGATGAAGTCCGCCCTCGCTACGGATTGTTAAGAGGCCGCGAATTCATTATGAAAGACGCATACAGCTTTGATATTGATGAAGAAGGACTGGATAAAGAATACAAAAATATGGCGCAGGCTTACAAAAGAATTTTTGAACGCTGCGGACTTGATACTAAAATGGTTCAATCAGATTCTGGTGCTATCGGCGGTAGTGTTTCTCACGAATTCATGGTAATCACTGACACTGATGCGGGCGAAAATGATGTTTTCTATTGCAATGCTTGCGATTATTCGGCAAACTCAAATCACGCGGTATCAAAATTACCTGAAGCCGTTGTTGACGGCAGTCAATACTTTGCTGAAACAAAAATAATTGATACTCCTAATACGCACTCAATTGAAGAATTAAGCGAGTTTCTAAAAATTCCGTCAACTCTGATTTTGAAATCACTTGTTTACATAATCGACAAAAAGCCTGTGATAGCTTTAATCAGAGCGGACAAGTCCATTGAAGAAACCAAATTAATGAACGCAGCAGGCGGTATTGATATACGCATAGCGTCTTCCGCGGAAATCGCAGAATTAATGAATGAAAAAGGCTTCAATGCAGAACCTGGCTTTATCGGCCCGAAAGGGATGTCAGGCCTTCAAATTATCGCTGATGAAACAGTGAAAGATATGAAAAACTTTGTTGTCGGCATTAATGAAACTGACAAACACCTTGTAGGTGCAAATCTTGATGAAATTCTGCCTGAAGATATTAAATTTGCGGATATAAGGCTTGTAGAGCGTGGCGAATTATGTCCGGAATGCGGCAAACCTTTATTTGTAACAAAAGGCATCGAAGTTGGAAATATCTTCAAACTTGGAACAAAATATTCTAAACCTATGAACGCTGTTTACACAGATGTAAACGGAAAAACTCACCCTTACGTTATGGGCTGCTACGGAATAGGTATTTCAAGAACAGCCGCTGCCGCTGTTGAAGCACACTATGACGAGCACGGCATAAAATGGCCTATTGCAATCGCGCCTTATCACGTAGTAATTGTGCCTGTAAATATACAAGATAAACTCCAGATGGAAACGGCTGAAAAGATTTATTCAGAACTTCTTGACGCTGGTGTCGAGGCTGTTCTCGATGATAGAGACGAAAGAGCAGGCGTAAAATTTAAAGATGCGGATTTGATAGGTTTTCCATACCGCATTACAGTTGGAAAGACTATTAACGAAGGGTTGGTAGAGTACAAGGTTCGCGAAACAGGCGAAATGGAAAAACTTCCCCCTGATGAAGCAGCAAAACATATCATTGAAATTGTTAAAAATATAAAATAACCCAAAAGGCGGAAATTAACTTTCCGCCTTTTTTAATATAGCCCAACAGGATAAGGATAATCGTCCAGTTATTGTATTGTATCCAGGTAGAACAAAAATTGCGCGGGTGTCGCGTCGTTCTGTCTTAATGATTTTAAAATGTTTACTTATGTATGTCATAATTTAAACTTATTAACTCTTTAACTTTTTAACTATTATCATTATACCTTATTTTTTTTTACTTTTTTCAACCCTCAATTTTTTGATTGGCGTTGATGTCTTTCATAGAAATATTGAATTTCAAAAGACAGTATCCGCCAATTACCGTGAGCATTACAGCCAATATCATCTGATGAACAGTAGAAATTGCCAATGCTGTTGACTTTTCAATCCCGAAAATTCCAAGCGCCATAATGTACGCAACCTGGTAAGGCCCCAAAAACACCGACGTTGAAGGCAGCATTGTTGAAAATGATATTAAACTTATAACAAACAAGCCTGCCGCAAAACCAAGACCAAGGCCAAAACTATCAACTATTAAATATGCAACATAAGCTTCGATAATCCAAATTACGATAGATGTAAAGACCGCTGCAAATGTACAGCCAAAGTTATCCAGTACTTCAAATCCTTCCATAAATGAATTTGTGTGCGCACATATTTTTTCTATAAAATTTCTACTTGGCTGAACAATTTTTTCTGGCAATTTTTCGGCGGCAATAACAAGTTTTTCACAAATCCAACTAATCTTATTGAATTTGAAAACAATATAAAAGACTATCAAGCTTCCCACAAAAAGCGCGCCAATTCCATATGCAAGGCGCAATATCCAATCATGGCGAAAATATATTAAAATTGCACTAAGCAGAATTCCAAATACACAAATCCCATCCAAAGTCCGCTCAAGAATTATTGACCCAAATACTTTCATTTTCTTTTCATTTTTCTGCGCTATACTCACCTTGCAAACAAAAAATAAAGGAGCTGAAACCCCTTATAAACAAGATGCTATGC
>USGC01000133.1 GCA_900554095.1 uncultured bacterium | reverse complement strand
CATCATCGCATTTTACAGCATATTGTTCATCTTCATTAGCTTCCGGGTTGTTGCAGTCGCCCGGCATTCTTTCAACATAGTCTGAAACATTTATTTCATTACCATCTTTGTCTTTTACTGTATAAGTAACAAGGCTGGTAACATCTGTTACGTTACCATATCCACCCGGTCCACCGGCTCCGGCTTTGGCATCAACTAACTTTGAATGCATTGCTTCAACAGGTATACCTGTATCTAATTCTATACTATCTGAAAAATCAGCTTCTTTATATTTACGGGTAATTAAATCTTTGACAGCGCACATTGTTCCGGGACCATCAACCCAAAACCTCATTGTACCGCCGGTTCCTGTTCCTGCTTGGCCTCCTGGTGCTGTAATAATAGTTATACCGTTAAACTTAACAGTTGTAGCTCCTCCGGGATTACCTACTGCACCGCCCTGCCCTGGAAGCATTTCAATAGTTGTATTACGCAATGACGGGAAGAACATTGAAACTGTTTGGCCCGGCTGGCCTGCAACACCATAACTTATAGTTGCACGTTTGCCGCTAATTTTTGTATCATAAGTTGTTTTGCTGCCTATATCAAATATTGGATATGTACCGTTTACAGACTGATTTGCGCGTGTAACGTCTTGCAACCATTGAGGAAACAAGTGAACAGAACTGCGGCGATAGCTTGTAGTTAATGAATCATTTATTATCGTAGGCGCTGACGGAACCAAAGTTCCTCCTCCTCCGCCGCCTACAGCGTGAACCAAGAAATAGATAGCCGTTTTAGGCGGCGTAAAGGTACAGCTTGTAACATTATCCGGCCCATTACTTACGCCTGATTCATAAGCCATATATTCTTTCAACTGATTTCCATCATAAAAGCATTCATAACGCCCGTGGTAACTGCGCTTCGTCTTCAATTCTGTTTTTTTGAAGTGAACCATCGGAAGTCCTATAGCAAGTACGGAAACGATAACTAATACGACAAGCATTTCAGCGATTGAAAACGCGCCAATCCTTTTATTCAGCATTGTAATTCCTCATATACGTTAAAAATTCAGTTTTATTATATATTATAACATTATTTATAAAGAAATACAACCCTTAATTACAAGATTTTAATTTTTTATGCAGCATCTTTCTAACTTGCGAACAAACCGCACTATCTTTTTTTCTCTATCTGCGGTTATTGAATCCACAAGAATAGTTTTACATCCAAGCCGCTTGCCAAACCAAATATCCGTAAGTGGTCTATCCCCGACCATTACAGCACAAGACGGCTCAATCGAATGTTGTTTTAAAAACTTTAATCCTTCTTCAGCTTTGGGTTTTTTAGCATCAAAAAGCATTGGAAAATCTGATATTTTACGGACTTTTTCAATATAATCAGGATTGTTATTATTTGAAATTACAGCAACAAAAAAATCTCTTTTTGCTTTTTCCAGCCACTTTGTAGTTTCCTCTGTATATGCGCCGGACTTTGAGGCCATAATTGTGCTGTCTAAATCAAACAGAAGGGCTGTTATACCTTTAGTTTTAAGCTCTTCCAGGTCTATTGCAAATATATTTTTTAAATTGTAATCCGGTTTAAGAAACATGACTTTTCACTCCGACTGTTCTAACTAACGCGTATTCAGGAGTTTTGGGCGATTGTTCGAATTTTACATACACATCATCGTTCGTGTTGCCCAGAGGAAGTTCCTCGCCTTGCTCATTTTTGAATGATAAAACTTTTGTTACAAATTGCTCATCCGGTGTAATTATTTCAACTTCATCGCCGATAAGCATTTTATTTTTAATTTTCACAAAATGATATCCGTCAAAGGTATTACGGTCTTCGTTTTTGCGGAATTCACACAGGAAATCAGCGCCGGCCAGGCCTTTTGAAATATCATAACTATAACTTTCGCTATTGTTATCGCCCAATGCAAAACCCGTTGTGTAACCGCGGTTCCCTACTTTTTGCAGTTCTATAAAGTATTTATGTAAATCTGCATTTTTATTTTTGTATGCTTCATCAATTGCATTTCTATAAGCTTTGGCGACGGCTGAGACGTAATACAAACTTTTAGTGCGACCTTCTACCTTAAACGAATTTACACCGGCCTCGAGCATTTGCGGAATATATTCAACCAGACATAAGTCTTTTGGGCTTAGAATATGCGAGCCGCGCTCATCTTGATTAATTTCGTAATATTCGCCCGGCCGCGTGCTTTCAACTAATTTATAACTCCAGCGGCAAGGTTGTGAGCAGTTTCCGTGGTTGGCTTTCCGTTCACCTTTTGTAAAGTAATCACTCAAAAGGCAGCGTCCGGAAAACGACA
The DNA here is from genome assembly GCA_900554095.1 of uncultured bacterium. Lineage (GTDB taxonomy): Bacteria > Cyanobacteriota > Vampirovibrionia > Gastranaerophilales > Gastranaerophilaceae > Scatenecus. The sequence continues at coordinate 2,967 of USGC01000133.1, read as the reverse complement.
CGCATTGGGAACCATGGACAAAACATTCAAGTTCTATATCTGGGACTTGTTTTCTAATTTCTGCAACGTCTTTTATAGGAAGCTCTCGTGCAAGAATAACGCGTGTTGCCCCTAAATCACGCCAAAACTTTACACTCTCATAATTAAGCGTATTAGTCTGCGTGCTGACGTGAATTGGCACATTCGGGATATTTTTGCGAACAACGTTCCAAACCCCAAAATCACTTATTATAAAAGCGTCAGGGTGCGCGTCTTTAAATCTGTCAATGCACGTTTCAAGCAGTTTAATATCATTGTTAAACGCAAAGATATTTAAAGTTACATAAGCTTTGGCTCCGAGCCGGTGTGCCAATTCTACTGCTTCTTTAAGATTCTCCAAAGTTATCAGACTGCCTTTGCGCATTGCTCTCAGCGAAAAATCCACAACGCCGAGATATACGGCATCAGCTCCGTATTTTATTGCGTACTCAAGTTTTTCAAGATTGCCCGCCGGCATTAAAAGTTCACTATATTGCATAAGTGGATATTACCCTAAAGGAAGAAAATAATCAACCGATTAGGTGATGACGATTTTTCGTTATTGTCGAAAATAGAATATGTAGATAAGTTAGTTTTTGGAGAAATGAATTTATGCAAACTATTGAACATGCTGCAACTACCATAAAAGAAATTTGGGCGTATCAACATCCTGTTATGCACACTTGGTTTTTGCTAAGTTCTGTTTCTTTATGTTTTATGTTTGCTTTCTTATTTTTTGCTTTATAATTAAGCTATGAAAAATTTCAGGATTTATCTGGGCTATTTTATTTTAACAGCAATTGCAATAAGTATGATTTATCCTTTTTTTGCTATGGTAAATCTGTCTTTTGCGGATGAGAATGCGATTTTCACACAAGGTTCAAAAATTTTTTACAGCGGATTTACTCTTGACAATTATAAAAATGTATTTAATTCAATTCCGCTTAGCCGATACTTTTTAAACAGTCTTGTTGTTGCGTCTTTAACCACTGCCGGACAGGTAATTTTTGCAGCCCTTGCAGGGTATGCTTTCGCAAGACTTGAGTTTAAATTTAAAAATCCCCTTTTCTTAATAGTATTGATAACAATGCTTATACCGCCGCAAGTGAATATAATTCCGCTGTTCTTTCTTATGCGGGAACTTCATCTGATAGATACATATCAGGCGTTAATATTACCGGGGCTTTTCGGAGGATTTGGAATATTTTTGATGCGGCAGTATTTTCTTGGTCTGCCTAAAGATCTTGAAGAAGCCGCTAAAATTGACGGGTGTAACATTTTTCATACTTTTTTCAAAATAGCGCTGCCGCTTGCGCTTCCGACGGTTGCAACCTTGGCGCTTTTCACATTTGTAACAAGCTGGAACAGTTTTCTTTGGCCGCTGATTGTTACAAACACGGATGGAATGAGAACTTTACCGGTTGGATTAGCGATTTTTAAAGGCAGTTTCAGAGAAATAACTCTATGGGGCGAACTTCTCGCTTGTTCTGTGATTTGCACAATTCCAGTTATAGGAGTTTTTCTTATTGGCAAAAAGTATTTTATCAATGATATTATGCAAGGTGGCGTAAAAGAGTAATCGTCTAAGTGCATACTTGTAAAATAAAATCTCTTATGTTAGCATTGATTTGTGTTATAGGAGAAAAAAGGGAGAGTTACAATGGTTTGTACTGTTGATAAAAAATGTGTTAAAACTATTCAAAAAGCGTTGAAAGCTTTAGGTAAAAAAAACTTTGCACTTATCATGCATAGCGGAAGTTTTCCATCCGCACAAGGCGAAAACACTGGTTTCGGCAGTATAAACTCTAACGGAGGCAAAGAAGTTATTGAATATTCTGACGGAATATTTAATGCTATTCAGCTTGGACCTGCCGGCAAAACCAAAAGCTGTGATTCTTCACCTTATACAGGTACTATTTTTTCTGGAAATCCGCTTTTTATTGACTTAAAACAATTAACAACTCATGAATGGGATAATATTTTATCCGCTGAAACCTACAACGAAATTGTTGAAGGCAACCCTAACAAAGATATCAATAAAACAGCATACTCTTATATTTATAAAAAACAAGATGAAGCTTTAACTGAAGCTTGGAATAATTTCAAAACAAAAAATAATAAAAAATTAATGAAAGAATTTGAAGAATACAAATTTGAAAACGATTCTTGGCTTGACAAAGACAGTCTTTATGAAGCGCTATCTTATGAACACGGCAACGATTACTGGCCGCTTTGGACGTCTGAAACAGATAAAAACCTTTTCAATCCAAAATCAAATGAAGAAAAAATCTGTTATGCTGAAAGAATTAACGAAATCTCTAAAAAATACACAGATGAAATTGACAGATATAAATTTATTCAATTCGTTTTAAACAAACAAAACGAAAAAACAAGAGAATATGCTAAAAAACACGGAATTAAAATGATTGCAGACCGTCAAGTTGCATTTTCAGACAGGGACACCTGGGCGTACCAATCACTATTTTTAGACGGCTGGATGCTGGGCTGCCCGCCGGATTACTTTTCAAAAGACGGCCAGGCGTGGGGATTTCCTGTAATGAACCCGGAAAGAATGTACAACGAAGACGGTTCTCTTGATGAAGGGGGTATTTTACTTAAAAATCTTTACAAAAAAATGTTCCGCGAAAATCCCGGCGGTGTTCGTATTGACCATATTGTAGGGCTTATTGATCCTTGGGTTTACAAGGTGGGCAGAAAACCGAAAATCGAAGAAGGCGCAGGACGTCTTTTCTCCTCGCCTGAACACCCCGAGCTTTGCAAGTTTGCCATCGCAAGAATGGAAGATTTAGATCAAACGCTTGAAGCAGATAAGGAAAAAAGAGTTAAAACATTATCTTCAGAGCAAATTAAAAAATACGGCAGGCTTATTGAAAAAATTGATTATCAATGGAGAGGACAATATAGAGATTGTATGGAATACAGATGATC
>USGC01000132.1 GCA_900554095.1 uncultured bacterium | reverse complement strand
AATGCTTTAGCAACGGTCATTGTCGGACGAACAATCTCGTTCAAATTGTACCGGTCGTTTCCGGTAGCCGAATGATTTTGGATAATCGTTTCGGGCAGGCCACCGGATTCGATGACTTCTTTCAATAAGTTATCGATGTATTCAACAGTTTCATCCACGGAAGATCTGGCATAATCCAATCCTTTGTCTTCCGGATCGGCTAATTCATCCAGGATTGGAACCGGGCCATACATTTCAAAGAGTGAAAAATAACTGTAAGCAATAAGGTATTTAGCCTCTGCCTTCATTCTCTTAACGTCTGCTTCTGTTAATTTCACTTCAATATCAGGTGAAATTCCTTTTTTATTAATATCACTTCCGCTTGGGGTAAGATATTTTGCGATTGTTAAATTCAAACCAGTTTCGTTTGGCAGCGGCATTATTTTTTGAACCATACCTTTGCCAAAAGTCCTTGTACCAAGGAGTTTAGCTTTTTTGTAGTCTTTTAGCGCCCCCGACAAAATCTCGCTTGCTGAAGCTGAAGCCCCGTCAACCAGAACTATCATAGGTTTATCAATTTCAAACTGCGTATCTTCTGCGTAAATATCATATCTATAGTTGTTACGGCCGACTATACTTACAATATTTCCGTCAGGGATGAACAGGTTTGCGATGAATATCGCGTTTGGCAATAATCCGCCTGTGTTTCCGCGCAGGTCAAGTATAAGCCCTTGAGTGTTCTTTGTTTTTTCAACTGCATCTATAAATTCTGAAGGCGTTGAAGACCCTATAAAACTTGAGATTTGAATATAGCCAATGTTTTTATCTACAGAACTTTTTACTGTTTTAATTTTAATTTCTTTACGCAAAACTTTTTTAACAAATTTGTCTTTATTTCTAAGAATAGTCAGCGTAACAGGGGTATTTTCCGGACCTCTGACAAGATCTGCAACTTGAGAAATTGTCATGCCGTTCACTTCAGTTCCATCAACGTCAACAATTATGTCCCCTGATTGCAGGTTTGCAATCTGTGCTGGAGTACCTTCCATAACATTGATAATCAATATTTTGCCGGAAACTGAAGATATATTTACCCCTATTCCTGAAATTTTAGAATTTATAGAAGTATTTTGATCATTGTACTCTTCTTTAGTCATATACCGTGAATACGGATCATCAAGGCTTGCAAGCATTGTGTCAATCGCTACTTTAGCATCTTCATCTGTTTTGACTTTCCCATGATAATGCTCTTTCCATCTGCTCCAATTCTGGTGATTTAATGAAGGATCATAGTAATTATTTTTAACGGCTGACCATACGTCATTGAAAAGTTTTTGGCTTGAAACGTGTTCATGATTAACCATTTCGACCGGCGAATGCTCTATTACGACCGGGTTTTGGCTTAAAACAAATTTGTTTAGTCCTACCAAGACTGCAACCGTTATTATAAATAATATAACCTGATTTTTCTTCATACGATTATTTAACATCAAGGTATTTTTTTAATCAATATACTTTGTGATTAGACTGATGATTTATTAAAATTTACTTACAAATCTTCAAATCCTGGTGAAGTCGCCGGTAAATTTCTGTATCCATCGTTAGAATGCACAGTTTTCTTGATGTATTTGTTTGAGTAGTTTCCTTTTTCAAAGAGCTTTTTTAAAGTATTTTCGCGGTTAACAAGCGGCGAAAGATTCTGATCGCTTTCAGGATATAGCTTTAAGATTTCGCACCATACAGAGGCTTCCATTGTCCACGCGTAAGTTTCTTCTGCTAAAGAGTTGTACTCATCCTGATGAAGCGCTTCATGAGAAAGCAGCGCTGCTAAAGCGCCCGGAGGAGCATCTTTATGCTTAGGATTTATGAAAATATAAAGCGTTTTGCTTTTCTTCCACCCTAACGCGTCAAAGCTTGCATATTCGGGCTTAATTGTGCTTAAATCCTTGAACATAACTCTAACTGGTTTTCCTGAAAGGTTGTTCCCTAAAATTGCGCGTCTTGAAAATTCTCCATTTGTACCTTTCAACATATCAAGGGCAACATAGAATATATAATCTTCACTGACTTGTTTGTATTCAGGTGCAATACGCTGAATAACTTCTTTTGTGTATTTTGCCGGGAAATTTTCCGGAATAACTATATCATCCTTTTTCCCAAAAGCATTTGCCGGCATTGCTATTGATAATCCGGCGGCAAAAACTGCTATTGCCCATATTTTTTTAAACTTCTTACTATCCACTAATCTCCTCCAACTATTTGCTACATATTTAACAGTATATAACAATATATTTTAAGGACAAATTTTTTTTTGACAAATATTCCCAATTACTTTCTGCAAAGCCTTGCAAGCTCAGCATACATCCTTTTGTACTCCTGATCATTACCAAGGCTTTCGGCATCTTTAATATATTCAAAAGCAGTTTTGTAATCTTTTAAAGCCATATATAACCCGCTTATTTCCGCATAATATTTTGGATTATTTATGTCGTAGAAAATCGCTCGTTTCATGCATTCGACAGCCTCAGTGAAGTCATTTTCTTTTTCTCGAACTTTTGCAAGCCAGCAATATGCTTCAGAATTGTTTACGTCCAGCGAAACCGCGTTTAGGGCATATTCTTTGGCCGTTTCATAATCACCTTTTAAATACGCAGCTTTTGCACCAATCACATATCCATCTACATAATTTTCGCTTAATTCACTTATTTTTTTAATAAGCATCAGTGCTTTGTCGTATTTTTTTTCTTTAATATATAAATTCGCAAAGTCTGTTAAATAAGTCAAATTATCCGGATATTTTCCAATAAAATCAAAGAGAATTTTTTCAGCTTTATTAAATATCAAAAGCTCGCTGTAGACTTTTGCGAGTGCTGACAGTGTAAATTCATCCTCCGGCGCTGTTTCAAGATTTTTTTCTAAAATAGCTTGAGCCCCTAAAAAGTCTTTATTTTCAAATTTCAAAAGCGCATACAGAACCCTTGTTGATATATGGTTTTCGTCCTGCAAAAGAATAAAGCTGACTTCATTTTTAGCTTTTTCAAACTCTTTCATCCTGTAATACAAGTATGCAAGAGAATAACGATAACTTAAGTTTTCAGGCTCTAACCCGATTGCGTTTTTGTAAGCTTGCGTGGCTTCTTCCATCCAGCCGTTAAAAAAGTATGCATTTCCTAGATTGTAGAAGTAAATAGACTTTGCTTTATCTATGTTTGAAGCTTTTGAAAACAATTTTACAGCCTGTGTATAATCACCGTCTTCCAGCGCAAAAAGGCCGAGATAATTTAAAACGTCGGCACGTGGTGAATTTTTTCCAAATTTTTCAAAAATTTCACGAGATTTTGTAAAGTCGTTTTCATCAAAACTAATTTTTCCGTAAAGTATTTGCGCATCGTCGTTTTCAGGATTTATTATATTCAAAATTTCTTTTGTTCTATCCAAATCATTTTTTTGATAATAAATATTTGCAAGCTCATAAAGCACATTATCATCTGCAAGCGTAGACGTTGCATACTTTTCAGCCTCGTCGTACTCTGCGCATAATCCAAGAACGCGGATAAGCTCTGCAAGATTTTTAGAGGTGCCCTCAAGTGTAAAAACTTTTTCTGCCATAGTTTTGGCTGACTTATACTCTTTACGGCGCAGGTATATGGCTTTTAAAAGTTTGTAAGACTCTATGTGAGAAGGATTAATCGCAAGAACTTTCTCAAGATATCCTTCTGAACGGTTATAATTTTGAAGCTGAAAATACAAATCCCCAAGCTGATAAAGAATTTCTGTATTGGAACTTTCTGTTTCAAGTGTTTTGTAAAGCATTTCAATAGCCTGCTTAAAGCACCCTTGCGCTTTTAATTCAAACGCTTGTTTTATGTAATCTAAAACTTCTTTATCTTGCATGAACCCTCTCTAATCGGATGTTTTAACCGGAATTAACGAATGCTTTGCAGCCGGTTTAGTTTTTGATTGTTTTTTCTTATCTTTTGCCGGAGTTTCTTTTTGCTCATTATTATTAATTATAACAAGCACCTCATTTTCTCCTGCCATTTTCAAATTATTTCTTGCAATGCCTTCAAGCGTAGACATTGATGAAAAAAGCTTGATATCCTGTTTCAAATCTTGATTTCTTGCTTCAGCTTTGTCTCTAACATCTTCAAGCGTGTTGATTTTGGATTTATATGAAATAGTTTTAGAAATATTTAAAATAGCACCAAAACCAACTTGAATAAGACAAAACATCAACACCAGAGTTAAAAACGAATAATAAAAACCTTTTTTAACTTTTTTACGTTTTTTGGCCGCTCTTTTATTCTCAACAATTCCGTCGAGTTTAGAGCTGTCTTGGTTAACTTTAACTTCTTTTGACAGCTTTTTGTTTATAATTTTTTTAGATTTTTTTCTGACGAACGTTCTCAAAATCATAAACCTCACTAAGTCTTGAGTTCATTATAACCGAAATAAAACCCTTTTACAATTATATGTTAATAAATTTACAATTTAAATTTTGTCGAGAAACGGAATTGCGACCACATATCGCCACTGTTCATATCAAAGGTTTGCTTTGCACCGACTTCAAAATTCATGCGGTCAATACCTTTTTTCCCAAGGGGATTTACGGAAAGCACAAGCTCGGATGAGCGCCTGTTCCTCGTAATATCAGCCGATAAGACCTCTTGCACCGCAAAAATACTGTTAAGACGGAATTCAGGCACTACATAGAATGAATCAGTGGTTAAGCCACGTGTTGTCATATTATTTTTTGCATAAGCTGAACTTATAGCAAAATGCTTATTTTCATAACGAGTAAACAGCCCCGTGGTATTTTCAAGTTGTGAAGTTGAAATTCCGGAACTGAAAGTCGTACCGGCAGACCAGCCGCCATCTTTGACCGTAACATTGCGGCTTGTTGGTGAAATACTGTACTCTTCACCTTTAAATTTTGATATTGGATAAATCTCATCCATCTTTGGCACAATTTTATTATCGTCAACAATTTTTTGGGATGTAACTTTTTGCGGCGTTTTCAGATTTAAAGTAAATTGGGTATGATCATCCATAAGATAGACATCTTCAGCGTCTTCAACGTATTCCGCATAGCCTTTCAGCGTGGTGGCGTTTAACACAACCGGCTCTTCTTCCTGCGGTTCAAAAACATTATCCTGCTGAACGTCAGAAGCCGGCACTTCTTTATTTTTTTTCTTAGCCTTTGCGGACTCTTCAACTCCCTGCGGAGACGTCAAATCCTCCGGAAGCGCCCATATAAAGATATTGGGCAGCTTTGTATCCGCATTAATAACATCTTCCGCCAAGGCAG
>USGC01000131.1 GCA_900554095.1 uncultured bacterium | reverse complement strand
GTTGGCTACAGTATTTCGGCAATGGCTACCGCGGCAGGTACGCTAAGTCGAATAGCTACAATGTGCGCTGTGTGAGGAGATGAGTTATTTAGTTATTCAATTATTTAGCGCGAATATTTCTTTAAACTCTAAATACCTCCTTAATCAATAAAATTAACTATTTACACAAATAATAATACCTCAAAACAAGATATAATGCAAGGTTTGGTGTAAAAAATGACATGAAACTTAACAATTATCGGGAAATACGCTTAATATAATTACACCACTCAGCCAAAATCGGAATGATAAAAACTCAGCCGTTATTCCGATTTAACCTAAAAACAAAATGCAATGCCGCGAATAACTTAGCATTGCATTTTGTTTGTTTTGATTTATCACCTCACACAGCGCACATTGTTGCTATTCGACTTAGCGTTCCTGTTGCGGTTGCCATTGTTGAAATTCTGTTTCCAACCCAGCTCCTCGGACGCCTCAGAAGACGACCAATAGTTGCCTGAGGATGAACGGCAGTCTTATTTAACAGCATTTTCAAATCTTTTAAAAAAGCCGTCATTTTACTCTCGTAAAATCTTTGGTTAAATCCTATGCCGCAGGCATCAAGCCTTTTTTGGGGCAAACTGTTTAACCGCTGCCGACGAGATAAATCGGAGCACTCCCTGTTATGCCTTGGCATAATCAGGCTCTGGCTCTTTTGCAGGAAAAGCTTTCAGCCATCCTTGCGCTTGTTTTGCAATACTGTTTGTCTTTTCAATAAAAATACAGTATTTAGTCTGTGGAATTATTTTTATATCAAACGATATTCGCAAAAATAAATCCAAAAATTGCACCTCCTCTATGATCTCTGTTATGAATTCCTTTTTGTTTTTTGCGGTGTTGGCTTTGTATACCAAAATCAGTATTTCGATTATGTGTGATTGTATTTTCTCTCCAATAGAGTACTTAAAATCACGCGGAAAATCTTTCACTGTCTGCATTAATTCCAAAAGTAATTCATAAGTCGTTTTGTATATTGGCAAATGGTGATAATGTGCCATAAACACTCCGATGTATTCTTAATTCCTTTAAATAATAATTCTTTAAAATGATTTTTACAATAGCCATATGGCTATAATTTTTGAAAATCAAAATTTTGCTTCAATTGCAATAAAATTTTTTTCCGCATATAATTCGTTTTGGGTAAGCCCGAACCTCTGCCGGCAACAACCTAATATGATAGTAAAAAGGGCTGGAATAGGAGGTAAGATGAAAAGGGAACTAATTAAAAAAGTCCTAGTTGCCCTAGGACTTTTGTTAAGATTAATTGCCTCATTAATCTAAAGGGCGATAGATTGGTTCAGCTTGTACGGAGTTGAACCAATTCCCTTCTTTTTCATTATAACATAGTTTTCATTAATTTCAAGTGTAATTGCAATAAAATTTTTTTCCGCATATAATATCCATGTTTCGTACACAAAAATAGGAGAGAAATTATGTCAAGAAAACCAATTATTGCAGGAAACTGGAAAATGAACCTTATCCGCTCAGAAGCTGAAAAAGTTTTTGAAGGTGTTAAAGAATTTGTTGAAAACTATACTGCTCAAGAATTACCGACAGTTGTAATTGCGCCGGTGTTCACATCAATCAGTGCTGTAAGAACTGTTAAATGTACTTGCGGCTGTGGCGGAAACAAGATTTCAATTGCCGGCCAAAACTGCCACTGGGAAAAATCAGGCGCTTATACAGGCGAAATTTCTGTAGAAATGTTAAAAGACGCTGGCTGCGATTACGTAATCATCGGCCACTCTGAAAGAAGACAGTATTTCTCTGAAACTGATGAAATGATTAACAAAAAAGCTAAAGCAATTCTTGCAGGCGGCTTAATCCCTATCATCTGCTGCGGCGAAACCCTTGAACAAAGAGAAGCCGGTGAAACTGATTCCTGGATTGCCGGCCAAATTAAAGCAGCTTTGGAAGGCATTTCATCAGAAGATGTTGCAAAATCAGTTATCGCTTACGAGCCAATTTGGGCTATCGGTACCGGCAAAACTTGCGACAGTGACGAAGCAAACCGCGTTATCGCTATGATTAGAAATGTTGTTAAAGAAGTTGCAGGAGCATCTGCCGCTGATTCTATCAGAATCCTCTACGGCGGCTCTGTTAAACCTTCAACTATCTCTGAACAAATGTCTAAATCTGACATTGATGGAGCTTTAGTAGGGGGCGCTTCTCTTAAAGCCGAAGACTTCAACGCTATCATAGAAAACACTATGAAAGTCGCAGTTTCTAAATAATCATCTGTTTTAAAATTTACAAATACCCCCGGAGCCTTAAAAAGTCCGGGGTTTTGTAAATTTTTGCAAAAATATTGTTTTTGTAATATACTTTAATAGTTATAAGTTATAAGGAGTTTAAATTATGGCTCAGCAATTTAACGCACAAAATATTAAAAAAAGAACGTCAGTTTTAGTATTTTTAAAAAATTCAACAGCACCTTTAGTGCTCTATGTAGACAATCCTCAGGATTTGTACAACGAACTTTGTCAGGCAATGAAAAGCGCTTCCGCTGCTTTGATTGAAAAAGAAACAACCGGACCTTTAAGAAAAGTTGCGTTTCTTTCTAACCAAATCTCCGGCCTTGCGCTTCAGGAAGAACAGTATATCCAATAAGGTAAGTTTATGTTTCAAAAAGTTTCCATTGATGATATTGAAAACTCAAGTAACAAAACAATTAATATAAATTTTGACGAGCATATCGACGAGGTAAATTCAGTCGGTAATATTAAAGCGGATTTGGAGCTAAAATCGCTCGGTGAATTTATAGAAGTTAAAGGAAATGTTAAGGGTATTGTTAAGCTGGAATGCGATTTATGTTTGAAAGAATTTGATTATAATCTGGATTTTGATATCGACGAACTTTACGCAAAACACGCTCTGCAAGAAGAATACAGCCTGGAAACAGAACTCAAAGACGGACAGTTTGTTACAGATTTGAATGGCCAAAATGAAATTGATATTTATGACTTATTGTATCAATCTGTAATATTAAATTTACCAAATAAGAAAGTTTGTGGTATAAATTGTAATGAGGGGAATTTTCTTAAAGAAGAAGATTACAAAGACCCAAGATTAGATGTTTTCAAAAACATCAAAATTGACCCGAAACATAAGTAGTAGTTAAAATAAAAGGAAGACAAAAATGGCAGTACCAAAGAAAAGAACAGGACATTCAAAACAAGGTAAAAGAAGAAGTAATTGGAAAGCTTCTAAACCTCAAACAACAAAATGCCCGAACTGCGGCGAAACTGTATTAACTCACACAGTTTGTACAAGCTGCGGAACTTACAAAGGCAAACCGGTAAGCTTGAAAGATAAAGTTGAAACTCCGGTAGTTGAAGAAAAGAAACCAGCTAAAAAATCAACTAAAAAAGCTGCAAAAACAGAAGAAAAAGTTGAAGAAGTAAAAGCCGAAGTAATAGAAGAAACTAAATCAGAAGAAATTCCGGCTGAAACTGAAAAAGATGCTGAATAATATTTATTGTTCCCGCTGCCACTAAAAGCAGCGGGAAATATAAAAATTTTTAAGATAAGACTTTGAGAGGGAAAGATGACAAGAATAGCGATAGACGCAATGGGCGGAGACCATGCTCCGCATGAAATCGTAGCAGGTGCAGTTTGGGCAGCGCAAGAATACGGCGTGGCTCTTGAACTTGTCGGAAAACAAGACAAAATTGAACAAGAATTAGACAAAATCGCACAAGAAGGTTTTTACTCAGATTGCGGCACAGGCAACAAACGCCAAAAACGAATTAAAATTGATATCAGCAAACTTGATATCAAAATCACTCATGCAAACGAAATTATTGAAATGGGCGAAGCCCCCGGACAAGCTATCCGCAAAAAGAAAAAGTCATCAATCGTTCTGGCAGTTGATGCTGTTGCGCAAGGCAGCTCTGATGCAGTTGTTGCTGCAGGTTCTACTGGCGCAGCGATGGCCTCAAGCCTTTTTGGACTTGGTAGGATTCCAGGTATCGATAGACCCGCTATTGCAGTTACGCTTCCTACAATTAAAAGACCTATTGTTGTAATCGACGGCGGTGCAAACAGTAACTGTACTCCTGAAATGCTTTATCAATTCGGGATTATGGGCGCAACATTCTCCAAAAACGTTCTCGGCATTGATCATCCGCGTGTAGGCGTTTTGAATATCGGTGAAGAAGCCGGCAAAGGCAACGAACTTGCACAAGCAACTTACAAGCTTCTTGAAGAACATTCTGACAAAATTAACTTTGTAGGTAACATTGAAGGTAAAGAAATTTTCCTTAGTGTATGCGATGTTGTTGTATGCGACGGCTTTGTCGGAAATGTGGCCTTGAAAGTTACCGAGGGAACTTCTCAAATGCTTTTCAGAATGCTTAAACAAGAGTTTAAAGCGGATTTGATGGGCAAAATTATCGGCCTTTTAGCTAAACCGTTTATGAAAAGAATTTATACAAAAATAAATTATGAAGAATTCGGCGGGGCGCTGCTTTTAGGTGTAAAAGGAATCACAGTAATTTCTCACGGCAGAAGCAAAGCTTACGCAATTAAAAATGCCGTCAGAGTTGCAAAAGAAGCCGTAGAAACCGGCGTTAATGACAAAATAGCAAAGTTTTATGAGGAATAAATTAATGACAGACAAACTCATTCCGTTAAAAATCGCAGGTGTTGGATACAGTTTACCCGAAACAGTTATAACAAACGATGATTTAACAAAATTATACGAAACATCCGATGAATGGATTTACTCAAGAACAGGAATAAAAGAAAGACGTGTTGTTTCCGGTGAACAAAACGCGATTGACCTTGGTTTTGAGGCTGCCCAAAGAGCTATAGAAAAATCCGGCATAGATGTTCAAAATATAGACTTAATCCTGGCCGCATCATCAGCTCCGCCTGATTTGTACCCGGCAATAGCCTGCCACATTCACCAACGTCTCGGAATTCAAAAACAAATTCCGGCGACGACGCCATCGTAAAGACGCTCTACGGATACAAGTACGACTCCGCCTTCGGGCTGTTAATAAGCAAAGTGCTTCCGGAGGGATTCGGGCTTAGGGGCTTTATATTCGCGTCTCTGCTGGGTGCTGTGGTAAGCTCGCTCGCGGCGATGCTCAATGCGGCCTCGACGATATTTACAATCGACATCTACAAAAAGTTCATAGTCCCCCACGCAAGCGACAAGCACCAAGTTTTGGTCGGCAGAATAGCGGTGCTCATATTCGCCGTAATCGGCTGCCTTGTGGCTCCCCTGCTTGCCAATCCCAATCT
>USGC01000130.1 GCA_900554095.1 uncultured bacterium | reverse complement strand
GCCTGCAAATCTGCTGTAATTGCCTGCATTTGGGGTAAAGGACTGGATGTTTGAAAGCTTGATTGCTGATTTTGTTGTGGTTGTTGCGGTGCCGGTGCTGCTGGAGTTTCTTCTTTATTGCTGTTGCGGTTAATATCTTTTTCAAGGTCATATCCAAAAGGGCCGGGTACAGCAAGAGCCGCTGTTGCTGTGCTTAACATTAATAAAGCTGCCATTGATAAAATTAATTTTTTATTCATCTTAATCATCCTTTTTCGTTTTTTTAATGAAATTCCAGATTAAATCAAGAATTTAGTTTGTTATTATATTATATAATCTTTTCCCAAAAATTATATAAACCAAACATATGAAATTTATTTTTCAGAGTTATTATTTTGCAGAAAATGTCTTTTTTTGTAGAGAATGACAAAAAACAGAATAATTATAAGGGTTACGGCTAAAATTACCCATTCAATGTAGTGTTTGATAGTTTCTCCGAAAAGCATTAAAACCAAACTTACAATATAAAATCTTAAACCGCGGCCAAAGATACTTGCGGCCAAAAATTTCCAGAAATTCATGTTCAAAATACCGCTTGCGATGGTAAAGATTTTGTACGGAATCGGGGTGAATGCTGAGAAAAAAACTGCTGTAGAACCGTATTTGTTGTAGAGTTTTTCAACATTTTCAAATTGTTCGTGCTTATTTTTGAAAAGGAAATTAAAAACGGGTCTTCCGCCGAAAAGCCCTATAAAATATCCGACAACGCCTCCAATCGCAGAAGCTGCCGTACATACTGAAGCATAATAAAGTGCCTTCTCGGGTTTTGCCAAATCCATTGTTATAAGCAAAAAATCAGGCGGTGGTACTAAAAAGAAGCTTTCAATAAAAGAATTTAGTGCTAACCCCGGTACTCCAAGACTTTGGAATAAATTATTCATTTGCGTCAGTATTTCATGCATAAATCTCTCTCCAGCATATTGCGGTATTTTCTTTTATTTTATTACAAAAAATATTAAATAACTATTTTCTTAAAGAGAATTTACATCCGCAGTAATTTTGTCTGTAGAGATTTAGTTCGCGTGAAATTCTGTTTGTTTTTAAAAAGCCGTCATTCTTTTTGAAATCTATTTTTAAATAATCAAGATTATTTTCAATTGCAATATTAGAGGCGATTTCAGCAATTTTCGAGAAGTTTTTATGAGGGCTGATGACAATAGAGGTGGTAAATTTTTTTATACCTAATTCAATGGCTTTGTTGGCTGTCTGCTCAAGCCTTAATTGAAAGCATTTGTCGCATCTCAATCCTTTTTCAGGTTCATTTTCAAAACCCTTTGCGCGTTCAAAAAATTCTTCCGGCCTGTAATCTTCTACAATCAATTTTGAATTAAAGTGTCTGCACAAAATTTCTTGAGCTTCAAGCCTTTTGGCGAATTCAGATTTCGGATAGATGTTGGGGTTGCAAAAATAAGTAATAACTTCATATCCCATATCTTGAAGAAAAGATATGGGATATGATGAACAAATAGCGCAGCAGCTATGAAGAAGAACACGCTTATCTTCGTTTTGCTCCTGCTTCAATAAACAATTTTTTGAATTCATCGTATGGTTTTATTCCTACATGTATTACGCCGTTAATTTCTGTTACAGGAGTGCCGTTAATACCTTTTTTGGTCGCTAAATCAATTTCTTGTTCAAGCTGTTTTCTAACTGCAAGACTGTCAGCATCTCTTTTTAATTTTTCAGTATCAAGTCCTAAATCTTCAGCGATTTTCAAAATAGCTGCTTCATCAGCGGGCTGCTTGTCAAAGAACAAAGTATTTATATCCCAGAATTTACCTTGTTTTTCAGCGGCGATTGCATATCTTGCCATAGTGCATGAACCGAAGTGGAAAGGTTGTCTTAAATACTTGTTGCACTCAGTGTCGAGCGGAATATCGCGGTGAACAATTTTAAACCCTTTCAATTCGTGTGCTAATTTATGCATCATAATATTGTGCGGTTTGCAAATCGGGCAGCGGTAATCTGAATATACATAAATAATGTTATCTGCATTTTCATCTCCAAGAGTGTTGCCGGAAACTGCATATTTATTAGTTTTAGCGGTGATAAACTCTTTGAACTGTTTAGAATATTTTACCTGTGGCGTCAAAACATAAGATGTTGATGTATAAACCAAAACTCCGGCAGCAATTGCCAAAACAGTAAAGAATGCAATTGCATAGGGTTTAATTTTCAACGCATCAAGCAAGTCTGTAACACTTTGTTTGAAGGCTTTAACAAAGCTTCCGTTGCCGTAATCAGCCGCAACAAGAGCAATAAGTAAATTTAATATATATGTAAACGCACAAAGCACACAGAGTTTGTGTATTTCAAAAAGGCTTACACAAAGAAGTATTATAGAGATTGTGAATGAAATTAAGCCAAGTGCTGTTATGTAGTCAAGCGGGTTTTTAAAAACTTCAAGGAATTTTAAAAGTTTAAAGTTTTTAAGCTTGTCAACAAAAAGCATTAAGAAAATAAATGCATATAAAAACATCCCCCATAGTGCAAGAGGTACCCCAAAGAATTGAGATTCATTCGTTTTTGCGATACCGTCGCAGTCAATAAACTCGTTTATTGAGCAGAAGCTTGACAGTGCATAAGGGTTAAAGTTTGCATTATAATATATCATTGCAAGTTTAACAGTTGTCAGAATTCCTATAAAACTAATTAAAAATATAATTAGTTTCTTAATCAATGTTGTTTTATTTTCATTTTCCATCACTATTTCTCCTATCCACTAAACTTATTTTACAATTTTAAAGCCAATAAATCAATAGGAAGAAAGTAGAATAAATTTTAATGTTACGGGATTGAACAAAAGCTTTATTTATGATAAATTTGAATTTATGAAAAAGAATGTATTTAAATTTTTTATGGAAAAGTTACTTTCCTTACCACTGGATGTTCGCATTGCGACGTATTATCGTTTGAAAAAAGATATTGAAGATAAGTGCAGTGTAAAATTTTTAAATAGAAAACCCGACGAGATTTTTTCACAATATGTTCCGCTCCTTACCTATGACGGGAAAGTTGAATTAACAGAATGCAGGTGCGGGTTAGATATTAATATTTATAATTTTTTAAAAATGGCTTTAAATAACTATTCTATACTGGAAATTGCCATTAATTCTTATTTTACGATGGAAGAATGCGCAAAGTATTTCCTGTTTTGCGTGGAGCAAGAGTACATCAAAAAGCCGGAATCTGCTGAAATAATGGCAATGGCGGGGTTTCTGTCCGGTAAACTCAAAACAGGTGAATATTTGAAACATAGCAAAACTATTACCACGGATCAGTGGCTTGAAGCTCTTAAAGAACAGAAAAAAGTTGATTCATACGGTAAACATCTTAAATTTGTGGAAATTTTAGAAACGTTGGGTTTTGCGACTGAAGACGATATTAAACCTCTTGTCAGCCTTCACATAGATGCAAAAAAAAGATTTATATTAGATTACAATATTGTCCCTGAAGTAAGTGAAAAAATTGTGGATGAAAATGCAAAGCATTCGGCTGAATATGAAGAACTTAAAAAAGAAAATACACTTTTGAAAGAAAAATTGCTGCAATTATTAAAGATAGTAAAGAAAAATGCTTAATCCAAATCCAAAAATAATAGTGAAATATCTTCGCGGGCGGCTTGTCGAGCAAGAACACGCCGGCTTTGTAATTGTTGCGGACAAAAAACATATAATAGACAGCTCCGGCGATACGAGCAATTACCCGTTCTACATCCGTTCTTGTGCTAAACCATTGCAGGCAAGCTTGATTGTAGATACAGGCATGTACGAGTATTACAATATGGCAAAAGCTGAAATTGCTTTATGCTGCGCGTCTCACGCTGGTGAACGAGTTCACACTGATATAGCAAAAAGCCTTTTAAAAAAAATTGGAATAAATGAAGACAATCTTAAATGCGGCCTTCATGAGCCTCTTTCCAAAACAAGAATGAAAGAGATGCTATTGAGCGATGAAAAAGTTAATGTACTGCAAAACAACTGTTCTGGCAAGCACTTGATGATGCTTGGCTTATGCAAAATGAACCACTGGGACATAGATACGTATTACGAGCCGGAACACCCTTTGCAGATAATGATTAAGGAAAAAGTCAGCGAGCTTTGTGAAATCAAACATAATTATCCTCTAACAACCGATGGCTGTGGTGTGCCGATTATGTCAATGCCGCTGTTTAACCTTGCAAAAGGATACTTAAACCTTTTTACCGACAAAAAGTATGAACTTATTAAAGATGCAATACTTGAAAATCCGTACATTTTGGGCGGTGAAAACAGACTTGATACAAAAATTATGGAAAATTCAGGCAATTTGATTGCAAAGGTAGGAGCCGGTGGGCTTTGTGTTGTTGTCAACCTTGAACGCGAAGAAGCCCTTGTCGTAAAGATTTCCGATTCTGACATGAAAGCAAGAGAAGTGGCTGTGATTAAATCACTTAAAAATCTTCATTGGGCTGATATAGAGGTCGATACAGAAATTAAAACAATTCACGGACAAGTCGTAGGCGAAATTGTTTTTTGTTGAATTTAGGCTACTTGCTGGCTAAAACAACATCAGTCATTGTTTTTCTGTTGTTCGTTTTAAACGTAACAGGCTGATTTAGCGACAAAATCTCGATTTTACCTTTTTTATTTTTCACAAGTATGCAGCCCAGAAGTTCGTTTGTTGTCCTAAAATATTCAATTTTATTTTTAGAGGCATACAAACCTTTAGCATAATTTTCGTACAATTTTTCCAGCACTTTTTTAGGCATAGCACCTGGCGAGAGATTAGTGAATTTAAGAATATCATTAACCCTGCGCTTGCATAAGCCCGGCAAAACTTTATCGCCTCCGCATCTGTGGTCAAATTCCTGGGCCGCACGCAAAAAGTGGGCCGCTGCTTTTTTAGGGTTATTGTTGATTTCTTCGCAAGCGTTGTTGATGTGATTAATTAATTTTTTACTTTTCTCCAGCCCTCCGCTTCCAATGTTGAAAGTCAGGTCAATCAAAGCCTCTTTCTGGCCTTGATTAAGCTTGTCGTAATTCTCTCCAAAAATTTTTTTCAAACCTTTTTGCGCTTCTAAAATATCGCTTTCTAAAAGTTTATAAATCTCTTCATCAGACAGCTTGTGGCCTTGAGCTTTAAGCCTTTTGTACTTTTTAAGCTCAGAAGCAGGCCGGCATGCTAAATCATGCCCTATTCCAATAACGGGTCTTTCAATCGGATCGGATTTCAAGACTCTTTCAACGCCTTCAAATTGGATTAATCTGTTTATAAAAGACCTGCTTATCCCGGTATTTTTGCATACTTTTTCTTTAAGCTTTTCGGTTTTATTAATTTTTGTAGCCGC
>USGC01000129.1 GCA_900554095.1 uncultured bacterium | reverse complement strand
TTACAATGCGTATGCAGCGTATCACCAGAGATATGGGACGCATGGAACGACAATTGAACATGATGCAAAGAAATTGCAAAATGACTTTGCAAGGACAATTACAACAAGCTTTAGCCGGAGGACAGAGTCAGTTTCAGATATACATGGATCCATCAAATCCGAATATATTTAACAATCCCAATGCAACTGAAGCTGAAAAACAAAATATGGATCAGGCTCTCCGCTCATACAGTATATTTCAACAAGCAGAAATGTATAGGACATCTCAAGCTCAAGCAATGTGGGATGATTACTTTGAACAATACAGAGAAGCAATGCTTGAACCACTTAAAGATGAAGAACAAGCGCTTCAAATGGAAAAGGCTAACATTGAATCCAGACTCAAACTCACAGAAGGTCAAGAAAAAGCCGCAGAAGAAATGGAAAAATCATCACAAAAAGACTTCGTTCCGCAATACACCGGAGGAGGCTAGAAAATATAACAAAAATCCCGCAATCAAGCGGGATTTTTTATTGATTAATCAAGTTTAATAATTTGTGCGCCGTTTCTCTCCACCGGTAGCGTTCTAATTTCTGCTTTTACATTCAAATCGCTCCAGGTATCACGTACAATTGATTTAATTCTATCAAGGTTGTTTTTCTCGGAAATAATCAGAATTGACGGGCCTGCTCCGCTCAAAACACATCCGAGAACATTTTCTTCATGTTTTAAATTTTCAATTATTTTTTCTAAGCCCGGTACTAACTTCATTCTGTAAGGCTGATGGAGCTTGTCCTTTAACGCCAATTTCATCAATTTAGCATCTTTGGTGTGAACTGCTTCAATAAACATGCCCAAACGTTTTGCATTAAATACAGCATCTTCCATAGGCACTTCTTTTGGCAGAACAGAGCGCGAAATATCTGTTGCCAATTCGTATTCAGGTATACACACCGTTAAATTCCATTCTTCAGGCCATTCAATTTTTCTATAAACAATACTACCATCTTCTTCGCTTGATGTTAAGCATAAACCACCCACAATCGCCGGTGTAACATTGTCTGGATGGCCTTCAACTTCCGTTGCAATTGATAGAAGCGCAGCTTCATCAGCAGGTCGTCCAAGAAGCTCATTGGCTGCCAGTAAGCCGCCAACAATAACAGAGGCACTGCTTCCTAATCCTCTGGCTATTGGAATTTCGGAATGTATATTGATTTTCAACTCACTTGGGGTTTGCCCTATTGAATTGTACAGAAGCTCAACAGCCTTGTAAATTATGCTGTTTTCGACCATTGGAATATGTTCTATAGAAAAATCATCGACAGAATCTTCTGTTGCTAAAACATTAATTTCAATTCCAGTGCCCGGAAGTACAGTCTCTTCAATTGTTATTGTGTTGTATATCGGCAGTGCCATCCCCATACAGTCAAAACCCGGGCCGATATTAGCTGTCGTTGCAGGCACTTTTACGCTTACTTTCATCTTTTCCTCTACTTTAATATTATTAAATTCCTAACTTAACTTTAACACAAAGAGAAAATTAAGACAATTTATGTTAAATATTGCGTTTTTTAAAGAAGTTGAATTGCCTTAAAATGGCGCTATAATAGCATTATGTATGAATTACATCCATATTTTACAAACGATGGCAGCGTAGGACTATATTCTCCGGAGGCTGATGATATCTATCATTCAAGCTATGGAGCTCTATCTGAGGCTTACGAAAAATTTATTATACCAGCGGAACTTGACAAATTTCTGGAAAATAATTTAGAAATAAAAGTTTTAGATATTTGTTTCGGGATTGGATACAACACAAAAAGTTTTTTAAATTTTATTTTTGAAAAATTTTCCGAAAAAAATATTTCCGACAAAAACAGATATAACGAAGCGATAGGTTCAAATAACATAAATAACAAAATAAATATCGAAACGATAGATACCGATAATACTTTTTGTAAAAAGGCTTCACTGCAACATAAAAAAATAAAAATTTTTATTAATGCAATTGATAATGATAAAATTTTATTTTACTTGTCGCCTTTTTTTAAAACAGGAAAAAAATCAGATAAAAAGTTTAACAACATAAATTTTCATGTAGAAAAAATAAATAAATATCTGAATACAGAATTCAAAGCAAAATACAAACTGAAAAATTATATAAATATTATTTTGCTCAAAAAAATTATCGAAAACAATCCTGAAATTTTTGATAACTCAGAATTTTTAGAAATAATATCTTCAAAAAAATACGCTCCATTTTTTGACCCGTTTATGCTCAATTTATTCAAGTTTTATAAAAACGAGAGGTCTATTAATACTCCTCTAAGGCGTTTAAGTAGCTTCTTACATAATATATATTATAGGTATATATCAGCTCGCTATAAAACTGCTTTAAAATGCCTTAAATTACACGATTTTAGTTTTCAAACAAAAATCGACGATGCAAGGCCTACTCTAAAAAACGATGAGCGTAAATATGATTTTGTGTTTTTAGATGCCTTTACGGCCTCAAAGTGCCCGGCACTTTGGTCAGTCGATTTTTTTAAAGAGATTTTTAAGCATTTGCATGATAATGGCATGGTTTTAACCTATTCCAATTCGGCCTCTGTGCGCAATGCTTTTTTACACGCAGGTTTCTATGTTGGAAAAATCTACAACAATGATTTAAAAAAATACAACGGCACTATTGCTGTAAAAAATAAATCGCTTATAAAAAATGAGCTTTCAGAATACGATTTAGGGCTTTTAAAAACAAAGGCAGGTATATTTTATCGCGACGAAAATTTAAATGCACTTAACAGCGAAATTTTAGCGGTACATAAAATTGAAGTCGAAAATAGCACTTTAAAGTCTAGTTCAAGTTACATAAAAGAGTTCAGGAGGAGAAAATGAATTACGACGTAGTAATTGTCGGGGGTGGTACTGCGGGCTGTGCTGCGGCTTATACAGCAGGAATGGGCGGTCTAAAAGTTCTTTTAATTGAAAAAAACATTCATTTAGGCGGTACAATTACCTCTGCGCTTGTTGTTCCGGCTATGAAGTGCGGCGAACATCAAATAAATACAGAGTTTTATCATGCTTTAATCGAAGAACTTCACTCGCTGGGTGGTCAGGCGACTTATTTAGATAATCCTGGGTGGTTCAATCCTGAACTTACCAAAATTGCACTGGATAACCTAATGCGAAAAGCCAATGTGGAAGTGTTTTTTGATACTCATATACAGGATGTAATTCTTACTAACAGAGAGATAAAGAAAATTCTTATTTCAAAGGAAATTTTATCGGTATATAACGATAAGATACAAAATGACAATAAAATATTATCGGTATCTATCGGCGCGAAGTATTTTGTAGACGCGACAGGTAATTGCGAAATTGGAAAAATGACTGGCTGTGAATTTTTACAAGAAAAAGGAGAAGATCAACCGGTAAGTTTGAGATTTATGATGGGCGGGGTTGATGTGCCGCGTTTTGCAGGCTGGCTAAAGGCTTACGACAAGGACAAAAATGTTACGACTGTTGAAGATGTTGAGGGTTTTATCCACCTATCTACTGCCTATACCTGGGATAAGGACAAGACATGGGCTCTAACGCCTCTGTTTGACGACGCTGTAAGGAAAGGTATCCTTAAAAATCACGACAGAAACTACTTTCAGATATTTACTGTGGCTGGAATGCTTACTACAATTGCCTTTAACTGCCCAAGAATTATTGATTATACAAATACGTTACAGGTTAAAAATATGTCAAAAGCCTTGCAGTTAGGGCGTCAGAACATTCTTAGGCTTGCAAATTTTTGCAGAATTTATCTGCCGGGATTTGAAAAAGCCTATATATCAAACATTGCTGATATGCTTGGAGTAAGGGTTTCACGGCGAATTAAAGGGAAATATATCTACACTATTGATGATGTTAAGTCAGGTAAAAAGTTTGAAAATCCGGTATTAGTCTCAAATTACCCAGTAGATGTCCACCATAAGAAAAAAAATAAGTCAACGTTAGATGTTGTTTCTGATTACCAGCTTCCGCTTGAAAGCCTTATGTCTGCTGATATTGACAACCTTTTTGTTGCAGGAAGGTGTATCTCTGCTGATTTTATGGCGCAAGGTGCTCTAAGAGTTCAAGCAAGCTGTTTTTCTATGGGGGTTGGGCTTGGCAAGTATTTCATAAAACAGTTGAAACGTTAGCTGCTTTTTTTGATTTTTGACATTAAAATTTGGGCAGCATTTAAAAGCGGGTCAATTGTAGGCGAATAAGGCGGTGCATATGTCAAATCATTTTTGTAAAATTCATCAACTGTCATCTTTGACAAAAGCGCCGCGGTAACTGTGTTAACACGTTTATCAGCATCACCATCGCCTACAGCCTGGCAGCCGAGCAGCAATCCGCTCTCTGCGTCAGCCGTAAGTTTTAGTGTAATGTTATTTACATCCGGCATATACCCGACTTTGTCATTTTTGGTAACAGTTACGGAGACCGGATTGTACCCCAGGCTTTTTGCCTTTTTTTCAGTAAGCCCGGTCATTGACATTGTGAAAGACAAACATCTTGTAACCGCAGAACCCAATACACCATGGAATCTTTCATCTCCACCGCAAGCGCTAATAGCAGCAATACGGCCTTCTTTATTAGCGTTTGAGCCAAGCGGCATCCATATTTTTGTATCACTTATTATTAAGTTTTCTTCTACACAGTCGCCGCATGCATAAATATCTTCAATACTTGTTTCCATGCGGTCATTAACTTTTATTGCACCGGTTTCGCCAATTGCAATTCCTGCTTCGCGTGCAATTTCTACGTTGGGAACTACTCCCGTACAAAGAACTACAAAATCAGTTGGAAATTCTTGTCCAGACCCCACTCTAACCGTATGAACGCCATTTATATCACCGGAAAACTCCGTTACAAGCTCGGATGTTAATATCTCAAATCTGTCCCCACTTATTGACAGAAGCTGGCTTTTTATTAATTCAGACATATCATCATCAAAAATGGTCATTACTGTTGATGAATATTCAATTACAGTAACATGCAGGTTTTGTTTTACAAGTGCTTCAAGCATCTCCATACCAATATAGCCGGCTCCTACAATAACTGCACGTTTTGAACGTAAAGCTTTCTCTTTTATATTAATGCCGTCCTCAATTTTACGCACTGTAAAAATATTATTTAAATCAACGTTTTTTACAGGCGGGATTGCAGGTCTTGCGCCTGTTGCAATGATTAATTTATCGTAATCAGCCAGGAAAGCTCGTCTGGTGTTTAAATCTTCAATCAGAACCTGCTTTGACAGCGGCATAATCTTGACCGCACGATTTTTCAAATGAATATGCACATTTTGTTTTTCAAAATCTTCAGGGGAGCGGACAAGAAGCAGTTTATAATCTTCAAAATTACC
>USGC01000128.1 GCA_900554095.1 uncultured bacterium | reverse complement strand
CCCCCCCCCCATTCAACTTTCAGGGTTTTAAATGATTTCATGTGAAAACCTCCTTTTTCTTATTATAACGTATTTAAACTAAATTATCAAGATATGTTTTGTTTTTGTTTAAAGTATTTTCTGTTGCCAGAATAGAATAAAGGGGCTTTTGTGTGAAAACATAGTTTGCGGCATTGTAAATATCGTCAGCCGTAATGCTGTCAATCAGGCTTAATGTCAGGTTTGCCTGGTTAAGTCCGTATGGCGAAATTAATCCATATTCCAGTGAAACATTTTTGCCTTTGTTGGTTTCATTTAACCCAAGTATGCTGTTTTTTAAGCTAAGCTTTGCATTTTGCAATTCGTCTTCTGTTACTTTTTCGGTTTTAAGCTTTTCTATATGCTTTTTGAAACCTTCAAGTGCCTTTTGCAAATTTTCGTAACTTATTTCTCCAAGCTCTTTGTTTTCTGTTGTGGTTTTGATTTTTAAAGCAATAGTGCCGATATCATCTGTAAAACTAATGCCCGAACGCACTGCATAAGCAAGTTTCTGCTGCTCCCTCAGGTCATTGAAAAGTCGTGAAGAAGGCCCGCCGCCAAGGATTGTATTTAAAAGATTTAAGGTAACTTCATCTTTCAAATTTTGATTACACTTAAATTTATATGCTTGAATAATCTCGGCCTGCGGCTTAGAAGAAACATCTGTGAAAACTTTTGAGGTTTCAATAGGGCTGTAAACTTTTTTGATATTTGTGTTTTTAGGCTGAACAGACGGAAATTCAGAAATTATGTTAAATATTTCCTGTTTTAATTGTGGATTTTTTGAAAAAGGCGCTGAGATAACAATGTTTGCCTGCCCGTTTTTTAAAATAAATTCATACAAATTTTTAATATCATTAAGAGACGTTTTATCAATGCTTTCGAGAATTTCTTGTTTAGATGCTCCGTTGGGCAAACCTTTGTAAATCTCTGGCCCAAGCTTATCTAACGCGTGTTTTTCTGAGGTTAATATTTCATCGCGTAGTTCACTTTTGCATTTATTCAAAACTTCTTCATTAAAACGCGGGGTTAAAAGTACTTCTTTTGCCGCTAGAATTGCTTTTTTTGTATCTTCAGCCGCAAAGAAAGATGTAGCTTTTAAATCAGAAGCTCCAGATGCAAATGCTGTATCAATTCCTGATTTGTCTAAATCATTTTGAAAAATGAACTCATCTTTTTCTTTGCTTCCTGCATTAAGGAGCTTGGATAAAAGCAGATCTGCTGCCGCTGGAATTCTTTCCGGGTACTTGTTTGTTGTGTAGAGAATATCGAAACAAGCATTATTTGTATTGATATCTTGAGCAACCACGGCAAAATTATTATCAAGTTTGTATTCTTTAACCTTTGACATGTTAACTGCGTACTTAGGTACATTTGAACCTGTGAAGGAAATATTTTCTGCTGACCTATGATTTGCCCTAATTGTTTCAGGCGTTGCGCTTGCCGGGTGAACAACAGTTAAAGATGCTCTGTTTAAGTCTAAGTATTTTTTTGCGGCTTCGACTAAGTCTTTTGAAGTTATTGAGTTGATTATATTTTCGTAATTTATAACTCCGGAGATGTCGTTATCCAAAAAAGTTTCGCCAAGTACCGCGTTTGTACCAAATGAACGTTCAAATATGGAAGAAAAATTATTGAGCATTTTCTTTTTTAAAATTTGTAATTCTTCATCTGTGGGCGGATTTTGTTCTAAGGCCGCGATCTGGTTGTAAATGGTTTTAATAATTTTTTCAGAAGCATCTTCAGTACCTTCTGTCAAAATAATAATTGCCCGTCCGTCGTTTGGTTTTGTGCTGATTTTCTCAACATCGGTTACTGCACTGGTGTTGTATTTCTTTAGAGCCTTATCAATACGGGAATTTTTCGACATTGTTAAAATCTGTGATAAAGCATCTATTAAAATTTTATCTTTAGTATTGTTGTTTGCAGGGCCGTTGAAAGCAAGCATAATGGATGTAGCTGTTGCTTTGTCTGAAATTATATCTTCGCGTACGGGCTTTGTAATTGGTTTTAACTCTTCGTAATTTCTTGAAGCCGGCGGCTGCTTTTTGGATGTAAAGTATTTAGAAATAAGCTTGATTGTCTCATCAGGATTAACTTCACCCGTAACTATAGTTACCATGTTAGCTGGAAAGTAATTTTGGTTGTAATAATCAACAACGTCATCTCTTGTAAGATTTGTTATATTAGACGTTGTGCCGCCGATTATGTCATCTGAAGTTGTTTTTATAGAATAAAGATTTTTTAACACCTTGTTAATTCCGATATTAACCGGATCCGACAAAATCATATTTATTTCAGAATTAACAATTCCCTTTTCTTTTTCAAGCATTTCCGCTGCAAATCTTGGGGTCTCAAGCATGCTGGCATGAATTCTTATTTTTTTCTCTAAATCGTCATTGTTTAATAAATGTGATTTAATGTAATAATTGGTTTCTGCAAAACCTGTGCTTGCGTTTGTGAAAGCTCCCATTTTATCAACAGTTTTGAAAAACTCACCGGCTTCAAGTCCATCAGAACCATTAAAAAGATTATGTTCTATATAATGGCTTATACATCTAACCCTGTCCGGCTCGTTCATTGAACCCGTATTAACGTAAGTTTTTAAAACGGTTTCGCCTTCTTTGGGCACAATAACTATTCGTTGTCCGTTTGAAAGTTTATAAACCGAAGCCTTTAAGTCAAAAGGAAGCATAATATCATTTAGTTTTTGATAACCAATTGGAGACTTGACTGAAAAGTCAGGCTGAACTGCTGGCAGGTGCGTAATAGAGTTATCAGATCCTTGCGCCTTAAAACCCGGCACAAATATTTGTTTCTGCTTTTGAAGTTTAAAAATATTAGTATTCTGAACGGGGTTAATTTCTACCATACTTATATTGTAATTAAAACATAAGAATTAAAAAAATTGCTATTTTGTCATAAATAATATTATTTACCCCTCTCCCAAAGGGAGAGTGAGTAGGAGTTGGCGAGCGTGAGCGAGCCTTACTCCTGCGGGTGAGGGGGCAGTTCTTTATTCTCTTTTTGTCCCTCTAAAGAGGGGCGGTTGTGTTCATTTCTTTTCTTTTTGTTGCGAGCAAAAAGAAAAGAAACGAACCAAAGAAAAGAAAAAAACGCATATTGCACACTGGCTCTAAAGCTTGAGATTAAGCTCGCAAACTCGCTTTGTGTCTGCTAAACTTGTTTCAGCATCTTTTTACCGCGCCGCTCAGACAGTGCTCGCTCACCGTCCTCAAGCTTAAGTGCCAGTAATTGATTTAATAATAATAATAATATATTCTAATAATATTATTTATGTATAAAAATAGTTTGGTCTCGGTTGGGGCCTACGCTTACTATTGAAATTTTTGTTTCAAGAAGCTCTTCAAGACGTGAAAGATATTTTTTGCAATTTTGAGGCAAGGCGTCATATTCTCTTATTCCTGTAATATCGCATTCCCAGCCTTCGTGAGTTTCGTATATCGGTTCAAAATATTTTTGGACAAAAACATCGGTCGGATAGTAATCGTAAATTTTTCCATCTCGCTTGTCTTTGTATGCTGTGCAAATTTTGATTTCATCAAAGGTGTCAAAAACGTCAATTTTTGTTAAAGCTATTGAGGTTAAGCCCCCTACAAGCACTGCGTATTTCATTGTAACAGCATCAAACCATCCGCATCTTCTTGGACGCCCTGTCGTAACTCCGAATTCATGCCCGATGTCTTGGATTTTTTTGCCTGTTTCATCCGTTAATTCTGTAACAAAAGGCCCTTCTCCTACACGTGTTGTGTAAGCTTTTGCAACACCAATTACCTCGTCAATCATTTTAGGCCCATAACCGCTTCCGACAGACGCACCGCCGCCTATTGGATTTGAACTTGTAACAAACGGATATGTTCCGTAATCAACATCAAGCATAACGCCCTGCGCACCTTCAAATAATACTGTTTTACCGGCTCTTTTTTCATCCATTAAAAGTTTTTGCCAATCAAAACACACGTAAGGACGGAAGATTTCAGCGTATTTTGCACAAAGCTCAGTTACTTCTTCTTTTGTATAAGGTTTTAGCCCGTAAACTTCTGTAAGTGTTTTGTTTTTTAATGGAAGAATAACATCAAGCTTTTCGCTTAACGCTTCCGGCGAATAAAGGTCTTCTATTTTTAAACCAATTCGGGCCATTTTGTCAGTGTAAGTAGGGCCTATACCTTTTTTCGTTGTTCCAATTTTGCCTTTACCGGCAGTGCTTTCGCTGTAACCGTCGACTTCAGTGTGGTAGGGCATCGTAATTGATGCCAAAGGACTTACTTTCAAATTTGAAACATCAATGCCTTCTTTAATAAGTCCGTTGACTTCTTCTTGGAAGTATTCCGGCAAAATTACCGTGCCGGCGCCAATAAAACAAGTTTTTCCTTTATAGAGAATTCCGGAAGGGATAAGATGGAATTTGAAAACCTTGTCATCTACAACAACGGTGTGGCCGGCGTTGCAGCCGCCTTGGTACCTTATTATTAAATCCGCGTCTTGCGCTAGTAAATCAGTAATCTTCGCCTTGCCTTCATCGCCCCACTGTGCGCCAACAACAACTCTGTTTGTCATTTTATATCCCTTCCGTAATCTTTTTTCGCAACTCTTTTATTTTATCACGGAAATAAAATTTTTGCAGTTATATTTTAGCGGATATTGTACGGGTAATCGTCAGGTATTTCCCAGTTATTAAGCTGTAATAATCGTCCACATTTTTGTGGGTTAGATTTACATATTGACAGTGCTTTTTCCTGTGTTGTAACCTCAGATGCATTGCGGCCAACATATACGGTTACTTTTTCCTTAGAATTAAATTTGAAATTGCTTTCTGCCGGGCAAATATTAAACATAAATCGGTCATATGCATATTCATTAGGTTTTTTGTCGCCGTTTATGTCAACGATAAAATCTGCACAATTGCCAAAACCTAAATAAACAATGGCACCATCAGCAAGTATTATCCTATTAGTAGTTAATATAGTGAGGCCGGTATCTTCATTTGTGCTGTTAAAGCCTTTTTCATACCTGATATATTTTAAATATTTAGCTATATATTTGTTAAAGAATTTTTCACTCAATTCTGTATTAAGATTTTGGTCTTTATTTCCATCTTCGTCGATGAGTCCGTCATGGCTAAAATCCCAATATCTGTAATCTCCATTGTCAATTTCAGAAAGTAATACAGCTTGATTTAAACTGCTGTAAAATTTTTTAAGCTTAGAAGAAATTTCTTTCTTTTTGCTGTTTGCAATAACAGTCTGTAAAGTCAAAGCCGCGATAATACCAATAATGCCAAGGGTAATTAAAACCTCAGCAAGAGTAAAAGCCCTCTTTCCTATGTACGTCGCACTACATGTGCAGCCCCCCCC
>USGC01000127.1 GCA_900554095.1 uncultured bacterium | reverse complement strand
CCCCCAGAAATTGTTGATTTTCCATACCTTTTGCCTCCTTTTAAACTTATTAACTAAACATCATTATAACCTATTCTGCAATATTTTTCAAGCCTATGAAACTTCGTCAGGTTCTAAAATCGTTATTGTCTCAATGCCACTGAGTTTTTCAAAATCCTTATACATGGCTTGTATAGGACGTCTTGACATAACATCGGCTGTGAATGATATATTTGTACAATTTTGAAATTTGCTGCTTTGTTTTCTGTTTAATTCCACAATCTGCGAAAAGTTATCAATAATATATTTGTATATTTCTTCGGAATTTTCACTTATGCAGGCGAGTTTAACCTTAATACGCCTTCTGTTTTTAGAACTGCTGATTAGAACGTCTTTTTCAAAAACTCTCACTGAAACCAAAACAACGAGAGAAAAAATCGTTGAAATAATTGCTAATCCAAATAATCCTGTACCACAAGCCATACCTACAGCCGCAGAAACCCAAAGCGTAGCGGCAGTTGTAAGGCCAAAAACATTTGCCCCGTGTCTTAATACGGTTCCACCGCCAATAAAACCAATACCGGTAACTATTTGAGCTGCAACGCGCGCTGTGTCGCGTGTTCCAAGTTCATCGCCGGTTACTGAAACCTCCGGAAATCCGTATATTGAAATTATTGTAAATATGCACGAGCCCACGCAAACCAAAATATTTGTCCTTAAACCTGCATATTTATTTGTCATTTCTCGTTCAAGCCCGATTACAAACCCGAGCAAAATTGCTGATAATACTCTTATTATCATCGATAAGTCGAAAATACTGCTTAAAACTTCCATTATCTAACCTTATTTTTCGGATCAAGTACGTCTCTTATTGTATCACCTATGAGGTTAAATGCCAACACCGCAACAAAAATTAAAAATCCCGGTATCAAAAGCCACGGCCTATACAAAATATTTGTATATTCCTGTGCTTCTTTAAGCATATTTCCCCAGCTTGCGTCAGGCTGCTGGATACCAAGCCCCAAGAAGCTTAACCCTGATTCCGACAAAATATACGAAGGCACAGAAAGCGTCATCGCAACAATTACAAAACTTGTCGTCTGCGGCAAAATATGTTTAACAATAATACCTAATCTTGATTGTCCAATAGATTTTGCAGCTTGCACAAACTCCTGATTTTTAACCGACAAAACCATGCCTCTCACAACCCGCGCAAACCCGGCCCATCCAATAAGTGCAAGAATTATTACAATAAGCATAAACCTTTGCACACTTGTCATGCCTGAAGGCAGAATAGAGGCAAGAATTATCAAAAGATAAAAACTCGGAATTGACATAATCGCTTCTGCAAACCGCATCATAATTGTATCGACTTTCCCGCCGAAGTACCCGGAAATTCCACCGTACAAAAGCCCGATCGGGAACAGCACAAACAATGCTAAAAATCCGATTGTCATTGAAATTCTGCCGCCAAAGAGTATTCTCGAAAACACATCACGGCCGTTTATATCAGTTCCAAGCAAAAACAGCCGTCCATCGCTATCGGTGGTTATAAGATGGCGTTTCATAGGGATTAAACCCCAGAATTTGTAAGGCTGTCCTTGCGCAAAGAATTTTATATAATGTTTCTTTGAGCGGTCAAGTGTATAAATAATCTTCAGGCTGTCATTGTCAAAATCCCGCCTGTAGTTATACGTGTAAGGCCAAGAAAGTTTACCGTTTTCATCTATCATGAAAACCCTTGAAGGCGGCACGTAAGCCATTGTCCTGTCAGAAAAATCCTTCGTATACGGCGCCAAAAAATCCGCAAAAATCAGCGACAAATAAATTAATCCTAATACAATCAGCGCAATACGTGCAAATTTATCTTTCCATAACTGTTTAAAGACTTCTTTTATCATGCCGCACCTCCTTTAACTCTAATGCGTGGATCAGTAAGAATTAAAAGAATATCAGCAATTAAATTACCTGCAATGAGCATAATCGCCCCCATCATTAAAGACGCCATGACAAGGTTAATATCGGATTTCAAAACAGCTTCCAAAATAAGACGCCCCAAACCAGGATACTGAAAAACATATTCGGTCAACGCCGCCCCGCTCAGCAATCCAGCAAATTCAAAGCCTAAAAGCGTTATCATCGGATTAACCGCATTTCTCAGAGCGTGTTTGTAAATAACCTTGAAATTGCTCAAACCTTTTGCTTTTGCAAACTTCACGTAATCGCTGTCAAGAACATCCAGCAAATTTGCCCTCATTTGCCGCTGCAAGCCGGCAAGAGAAATCGTAAACAAAACAAGCACCGGTAAAAATAAGTGATGTGCCAAATCCCAAATCTTTTGTCCAAGCGTCATGCCTGCAAAGTTTGACGATGTAAGCCCTCCGACCGGAAACCACCCGGTTTTGACAGCAAAAATCAGAAGCAAAACCGCAAAGAAAAACGAAGGAATTGCCATCCCTATACTTGTTAAAACCGTAAGCACTCTGTCTAAAGGTGATTTCCAGTTCAAGGCCGCCAAAACTCCAAGCGGCAAACCGGCAGCCCAGGTTAAAAATATCACAATAACAGTTAAAAGCAGTGTGTTAGGAATTCTTTCTTTCAACTTAGTACTTACTTTTTCGCCGTTAGAGGTTATGCCCAAATCGCCTTTCACAAATGACTTAGCCCACTTGCCGTACTGGACTATAATCGGCTTATCCAGACCAAGCCGCTCTGTTTCTTTTTGAAGCGTCTCTTTTGATACCGACGGATTAAGCTTTAATTCCGCCAGAGGATCAACCGGCGAAAGCCGTATTATAAAAAAGCTTATGATTGAAACAATTATCAAAAGCGGTATTGATTGAAGAATTCTTTTTAATATATAAATAAGTATTTGCATTTTTACTCCGAGTATTTCTCCGTTTGTTCATATTATTTTTTACCAAATTACTATTACGGGCACTTGAACTTGAGAACGGTGAGCGAGCACTGTCTGAACGGCGCACTTAGTAGATATTTTGCTTGTGCAAAGACATCGAGTGAGTTTGCGAGCTTTTTCTCAAGTTTTAGTGCCCGTAAATAAGGCGCGACTTTTTCTTTTCTTTGGTTCTGTTTCTTTTCTTTTGATAGCAACAAAAAGAAAAGAAATGAACATAACAAACAAATTTAGAAAAAATTTATTTTTGATTATCGTCAATGTATATTTCCTCCAAATTATACGTAATCCCTGTCAAAGATGACGGATAGATGTTTTTAAACTTGTTTCTGATAGCCGTAATTATTATCGGCGAATAAATATATATAAAAGGTTTTTGTTCATAAGCGATCCTTTGATACTCGTCGTAATATTTTTTGCGGCCTTCAAAATCAGTTGCCAAAGCGCCTTTTATATACATTTCATCGATTTGTTTTTCCCAATCTAAGCGCGGACTGTTCTTGTCCTTTTCCAGCCGCTGGTTGAACATATGAAGCGTTCCGTCAGACATCCAAACGTTCTTACCGCCATTAGGCTCAAGCGGAGACCCGGTAAGCCCCATTATAACCATATCCCAGTCAAGTGAATTCACAAGCTTATTTACTAATGAATTAAACTCAATTGGTTTGAAATTGACCTTCATTCCCAAATCTTCAAGGTCTTGTTTTACCATAACCCCGATTGCCTCACGCTCTGTGTTGCCGGCATTTGTGTAAAGGTCAAACTCTACATGATTGTTGAATTTATCTCTTAAATGCCCCTTCTTATCCCAGAAGTAACCTGACTTTTTAAGAAGTTCTTTTGATTTTTCCAAATCCCGTTCATACGGTTTAAGATTTTTGTTAAGGAAAATTGAATTTAAACTTTCGGCAGTGAAAAGCGGAGCGCCAAGACCGTTTGCAATATTCAAAACCATGTTTTTGCGGTCAATAGCATAATCACATGCAAGCCTGAAATTCAAATCCTTAAACCAGTATTGTTTTTTAGGATTAACATAATACTTGCCCTCAGCGTTCTTGCGGTTGTTTAAATTCATGGATAAAAACATAGTACCGGTGTTCGGGCCAAGGTTGTAGATAGTAAAATCGCTGTGCGGCTCCAGTTCCTTAAATCGCGCCACATTAGCTCCCTGAAGACTTATAACATCAATTTCGCCGCCCTCAAACTTTAATACCTCATTATTTAAATCCCCGACAATCATATAAACATTATCCTTGTTAATGATATAGTAATCAGGGTTACGCTCAAAGACCACGCGCTGCGCAGGCACGTACTCTTTAAGCCTGAAAGCACCAGACGTAACAAGCACAGAAGGGTTAATATTTGTGGATAAGAAGCCTTCAAAATACTCTTTACCTTTTTTAACAGCAGGTTCAAAGACGTGCTTTGGCGCAATAGGAGAAGACAAAAGTCTTACAAACGGTGCAAAAGGTTTCGGTGTTGTGAATTTAACCGTGTACTTATCAATTTTTTTTACCACCGGAAGCTTGCCGTCAATTACAACGGAATCGCGGATTGAAGTGTTGCCAAAGCCGTCAAAAATTATGTTTTGCCATGTAAAAACAACATCATCAGCGGTAATTTCTTTGCCATCGGACCATTTAACCCCGCGACGGAGGGTTACAAGATAATCGCAGCCATTTACGGTGAAGGATTTTGCAAGCTTTGGAATGGGTTCACCGGTTTCAGCATCTGTCGAAAGAAGCCCGTCGTACATAATATCAGACATTAGAGAAGATATATTATCTTTTGAATTAAAGGGGTTAAAAGTTTTCGGGCCTTCGCCGATTGTTGAAGCCCGGAGTTCGCCGCCGAATTTACCAATCGGTGCCTGTGATTGAAGATAGTCAACGCCGTTGATAGCAACGGTCTTGGCTTGAGGCGGGAATTGAACTTTTTTAATATCGCTTTTTGGCCTGATTTCGGGCGGCTGCGCACTCGGGTAATCTCGATGCACACAAGCTTTCAAAAACAAAGCACAGAATACCAAAACTAAGATTACATAAACCCATTTTCTCATATGACTAGAATAGCATAAAAATGAAGTTTGTTTATAGCAAAGTAGGGCTATTAATCAAGTGATTTAAATAAATCCTCAAAAGGCACGTTCAGAGCCTTCGCAATATCGTAAACAATCAATGCAGACGGGCTTTGATTACCTGTCTCAATTTTAGAAATAGTGTCTTTAGAGCGGTCAATAATTTCGGCCAACTGCATTTGAGAAATATTTTTTCTCACACGTTCGGCTTTAATATTACGCCCTAGAACTTTTAATCTTTCATCGGTCATAAAAATTATTTTGGCATATTGACAAATTAATATCAACGTATTATACTCATTTTAAATAAGGGTATAATCATTTAAAAAATTATAATATTCAGGAGGCAACATGCTAATCACAATACTAATCTAATTACTGGCACTTAAGCTTGAGGACGGTGAGCGAGCACTGTCTGAGCGGCGCATCTGAAAGAAGATTAAACAAGTCCA
>USGC01000126.1 GCA_900554095.1 uncultured bacterium | reverse complement strand
CTGTGCCTGTACCGAATACGTTGCTTCCTGTGTAAGTCTTACATATTCAATCATCGCCTCCACCGGAAGTCCTGCGCTGCGCATACATTTTGCAAGCTCTACCCAAGCTAAATCTTTTTCCTTATAGTCCCTGATTCCGCCTGCCGTACGTGTTACCGGAGGAATCATGCCCACACGCTCATAATAACGGAGAGTATCTTGCGATATACCGTATTTTTCACTGACTTCTTTAATGGTCATAGCGTCACCTCGCTTATCTTCTTCTTTGATTTTATTATAAGCCCTAGAGTGAACTCTAAGTCAAGAGCATTGCTGCCATTTTGGAGATTTAAACAAAAATACATCATTATATTTGTGCTAAATTACAAAAAGTTTAATTTTGGTAGTATAATAGCCGCTGTTCATTTCATTTGTAATTTTTATTGCTTACTGACTGAGATTCTGTGCCATCACGCCGACAAGCATGAGAAAGATACAACTCTTCATTGACAGCGAAGAAAATGATTTTCTGCAATTAATTTATGAGTATAATAAAAACCTTAATATAAAAATCATATGCCAGGTATCCGAGATGAACTAAAAGCGTCAGTACACTGAAAAAACGCTGTTTTAATGGGCAGCAAATGCTGCCCATTTTATATTATAATTTATTTATGTTACGGAGATGAATTTATGCAATATTATTCGTTGTTATCCGGCAAGTTGATTTCAAATCCACCGCCGAGAATGAACTCACGAAGTAAATTGTCAACTTTGACATGGACTTTAGGCGGTATTATCTTTGTACCCTCAATTTTTTCAAAGTACTCTTTTGCTTTCGTTTTGTCTACAGTCTTTTTCAGCTTATCATATCGTCCGAACTCATTGATATTGGCAGAGTTCAACTTCAAACTCATAATATTTTGCAACTTTGTTTCATCAACGCCCAAAGCAACTGCTATTTTATGAATTTGATCATCCTTTGCTTTTGATAGGTATTCGGTAATGTAATCACGAAACGTTTTCCCTTTGGTAACGACTACATCGCCTCTTTGGATATCATGAAGGAATATATTAGCATATTTCTGTTCTTCTTGCGATAATGTGGCAAAAGTTTTATGAAGTTCTGTTTCTGCCTGCTCAATAGCTTCTTTAGTTGCTCCGTCAAGATTGAGCAATTTCATATATTTCTCAAAACGAGAGTTCATATAATCAGCGTCGATTCGGCCGGTGTCAATT
Organism: uncultured bacterium; assembly: GCA_900554095.1. Taxonomy (GTDB): domain Bacteria; phylum Cyanobacteriota; class Vampirovibrionia; order Gastranaerophilales; family Gastranaerophilaceae; genus Scatenecus. The sequence continues at coordinate 4,265 of USGC01000126.1, read as the reverse complement.
TCTGTAATGTACCCGACAAGGTCATACGGAACATCTTCGTTTCCGCCAGGGAGAACGGGACCATCACTGCTGAGCTCTTTATAACGCAGAACCAAAATTAAATACGCCTTTTCATCAAAAGCCATTTCAATAATTTCTCCGGTTTCATCGTTTGTATAAGAGCTTGTTTCCCATTTAAAGCCTTGAATTTTTGCAGCTTCAAGATATTCATTCAACTCTTTGAAATCTTTTGCAAATTTTTTGCACACGGTTATATCGTTCGGCAATTTTTCAAAATTCTCAACACCTGCATTTGAGAACAGTTCCAAAATATCGATAAACAGTTCGTTCATCATTTTTAAGTTTTCTGCAAGATGCTGGACAAACAAACCTAACGGTTTATCACCCGAATACAATTTAACCGCCGCATTGACATTGCGTTCCATCGTATGCGGTTTCCGATAGTAACGGATTGTACCAAACGGTTTATCTGGACCGAATAACCGATTTGTACGGGAAAACGCCTGAATAATATTTTCATACACAAGCACCTTGTCCATATACAGCGTGTTAATCCACTTTGAGTCAAAGCCGGTAAGCATTTGATCCACTACAATGAGCAAGTTTATCTGCTTTTCAAACTCGTTTGCAATTCGCTCATAAGGCTTTTTGTGAGCCAAACGAGCCGCTATATCTTTTTTCATCTTGGCAAAGGTCGGGATTGTAAAATCCTGCCCGTATTTTTCGTTGTAGTCCTCAATTATTTCAGAAAGACCGGTCTCTTTAAACTCAACGCCGCCTCCGTTATCAATGTTTGGATCAAACAAAGCGGTAACTTTCAATTTCGGATCCATTTCCTTAATCATCCGATAATAGGTAATTGCTTCCGGAATACTGCTTGTGGCAAAAATAGCGTGAAATTTGCTGTTATGGCTGAGTGTAGTCCAGTTTTCCAATATATCCTTTACAACTGATTTGGTGTGCTCTCTGGTTTGGTACTGAACATTCGGAATATAATCCTCAATGCCTTTTATGTAATTCCCGAGTTTATCAAAGTATCCTGCCATACCGACTTGACCGGCATCCATATATTTGTAATAGATTTTGCTTTTTACAGGGTCAGAGATTGCTTCTTCTTCGGTTTGCGCTTTTGCCTTTTCTAAGGCCACTACCTTGCGGACATCTTTATCCTTGAAGGTTAATACCTTGTACGGATCAAAGCCGAGAACATTTTTATCACGAATACCGTCTGCAATACTGTATCTGTGCAGTTCGCTGCCGAATACTGTGGTTGTTGTGTTCTTTTTCTTTTGGTTTTCTTCTTGAATAGGTGTTCCTGTAAATCCGAAAAATATGGCTTTCGGGAAAGTATTCTTAATGTTAATCAGCATATCTCCAAATGTGGAACGATGTGCTTCATCAACAATGAAAACGATACGCTTTTCGTTTATGTATTCAATATCACTTGATTTCAGTCCGTCGGATTCATCTTTGATATTGTTCATTTTTTGAATAGAAGTAACGATAAGAGTATCCGCAGGGTCAGTACTTTTTAATTTTGTGATAAGTATACCGGTGTTTTCTGTTGCCTGCACAGACTCATTCTCATCTGCAAAACCACGGTATTCTTTTAAGGACTGCGTGCCAAGTTCAATTCTATCCATTAAGAAAACAACCTTATCAGCATCTTTAGAGCTTGCGATCAACTGAGCAGACTTAAAGCTGGTCATAGTTTTACCGGAACCAGTAGTATGCCATACATAGCCACCTAACTGATTGTTGCCTTCCCATTTGGTTTTAGAAACTTTATCAGAAATTGCGCTTGCCGCAAAATATTGATAACTGCGCATTACTTTTAAAACGCCGTCTGAATTATCAGCTACCGTGTAAAAACCGATAAGCTGATGCGCCATAGGAATGGAAAGAAGCGTGGAAGCAACTTTATCCCATTCGTTAATAGGTTCGTTATTATAATCTGCCCAATGAAAGTAATAATTCGGGTTAAATTGACCGTCAGGACCCGGATTTGCAAAATAAACGGCTTCATTAGGCTCTAGTGCAACAAAAATTTGAACCAACGAGAATAATCCGCTGAAAATACCTTCATGCGCATATTTTTCGATTTGATTGCATGCTTGGCTTACGGGTACGCCGCTTTTCTTTAATTCGATATGAATTACCGGCATACCGTTGATCAGAAGCATTAAATCGCCACGGCGGTCATTGAGCATTTTTGATTTTGTCGGAAATTTAGGCTGCTGAACAATTTGGTAACGGCTTTGACCGGCAGCGATTTCACGACGGTCATAAATTTTCAAACTCACTTCTTTTCCGAAATGCAGCGTATCGTTGGGATTATCTCTGACAATTGATACGCTTTTACCGTTGATAAATCCATTTAGCTTTAATGGTGTTCTTAAAGTTTTAATTTGCTCTAAAATTTGCTGCATTTCACTATCGGTAAGGGGATAATCATTCAATCGATCAATATCTCTATTGTTCTCAAAAAGAATATTTGCCCAGTTTCGCAGTAAATCTTGTTCAGAGTAGTTTTTCAGGATTTCCTTTTCCCAGCCTTTTTCAGATAGTATTTTAATCAAAGCAGCTTCAAAATCCGATTCTTTATTAAAAATCATTTTTTCCTCCCTACTTTTAAAATTCGCTTATTTTACTCAAACAAACATCTTTTCAAGGCACGCTTTTTTGAGATTTTTCAACTTTTCCAACTCACGATAATGAAGGGTGATAAGGTGGTCGAGGTTGGTAAAATATTGTCCGAGTGTACGCTGCTCTCTGTATGTTGGAACAAGAATATCAATTTCATTTATTGCTGCTTTTGATAAACTTGGTACACCTGTTGACTCATCTTTCTTTTTCCAATCAACATTTAGAAAAATATCAAAAGCAAAATCCAAATCAACTTTTTCTTTAGGAACGCAGTAAAATAGCGTATCTACAGTCCAAAATGGAGCATTCAGAATATATGGCTTGTCTATGGTTCCTTTTCTTCCTATTCCGATAGCATCTTTGTCAATAGAAAGTGCTTCGTTCACGCTAAGCATATAGCCACCAGTACCATACACGGGAATATTGCCATCTGCAAGATGTTTGTAATCTCTACCACTACAAACATCAACAATATCCCCCAACTTCCGCTGTTCCCAAGCATCAGTAAATCCTTTAAATCGAATTTCCGGCACATTTGCTCCATTTTTCGGGAACATTTTTTCAAGCATTGATTTTTTCATATTGGTCAATTTGTCATACTTACGCTGATGAAGAGTGATAAGGTGGTCGAGGTTGGTAAAATATTGACCGATACATTCTTGTTCTTTATCAGTCAGCAATGCTATTTCGAGATTTCCGACTTGCTCCAAAGATAGATTTGGTTGTGCTCCGATAGTCGGATTTTTCTTTATAAAATCAGCAACCACTTTACCTTTTAAGTAGGTTTTAATGTATGGCAAAGAGCCATTTTTCAATCGCAAAATAGCTAATGCTTGATTTGTATTAGCAGGCAAAATGTCCGATTTTACTGATGTTACACGACCAAGAGTACCCGCAATAGAAAATAAAATATCATTTTCTTTTAATTGTGAACGACGTAAATAACCGTTGTGTTCTTCGGCTGTAATTTTCTGTGTAATTTTTATTTCGCCTGATGACTCATCTATGCTTTCTATCTTTATAAAATTGACTGTTCCACTATTACTTTTGTCCAAAGGCGTTGTTCCTTTTGTAATCAAAGAACACATATCACTTAACTTACGCTGTTCCCAAGTGTATGTAAACCCTTTGAATCTTAATGCCGGAGTGCTTGCTTTTTTCGTCATTTTGCAAAACCTCCAAGCATTTTTTTGAATTCTTGAAGTCCCAGCATATCAAAATCGCTGCCCTCAAGCTCATCAATCATAGCAGAAAGAGCCGCTTGTGTGTCAGCGATTTCCGTTTCCACCTCGGCAAATGTAGTTTCGTATTTTTTAGCGAGCGTTTCAATCTTTGAAACCAATTCGTTTACAATTCTGTCCGGCAATTTCATTAAGCTTTGAATAAGAGGCTGAATCCATTTGGCTTTCAGAAGTTCGATAACTTGCGTATCAGACAGTCCTTCGATGGTATCCTTGGTTTTAACTTCAAGAAGTATGGTCTCTTTCTTGATTGCCGCTTTCAGTGATTTTTCTTCCGTATTCAATGCTGCTGCTTTAAGAAGTTTTTCTTTTATTTCCGGTTCAATACTGTCGGATTTGAGCGCTTTCTTAATCTCAGCATTAACAAAACCGCCTTCA
>USGC01000125.1 GCA_900554095.1 uncultured bacterium | reverse complement strand
AGGGCCCCAAAAGAGGCAAACCTGCACCCGCAGGAGTAAGGCTCGCTAAAGCTCGTCAACTCCTGCTCCCTCTCCCTCAAAGGGAGAGGGCAAAATATACAAAGTGCCAGTAATCTATTCTTATAATAAATAATAATATATTCTAATAATATTTTTTATGTAAAAAAAAGCGGCTTTGTGAACCGCTTTTTTTATTTCCTTTTCCTATTAATTATGCAACGACTTTTGATACGAAGTTTGTTATTTCAAAGAATGTGTCTTTTACGAATTCTTTTGCTAAAGTTGAAACCGGTCGGTTTTCAATGCAGTCGAACACGAAATATATCGGGTCTTTTGCATTGTTAAAACGCATTCTTTTATCTTTTTTATCAAGATAGCTGTAATCTTCTATTGAAAATCCGTTGTTGCTTTTACGCTTATTTCTTTTGCGGAGTAATGTGCCGAATTGGCCGTTTCCGTTTGTATCGTTTTTGGTATTGTTTGCAGTAGGTATCATTGGTTAAGCTCTCTTTCTCTCATCTCTTACATATATATAAAGTATATAACTTCTGAAAAATTGCTTTTTTTAAATGTGAGTTGTAAAGAAAACTTAACATATGCAAATTCTAATCAGAGCAGTCGCTTTTTGTCTGTAAATCGATAATTTCATCTTGATGAACGAGGTTCTTGCCTATTGCTTTTTCAAGCGCTGCTTTGGCTGAATTGTACTGATAAAGCGCGTTGTAATAACTTAACTGCGCATTTTGATAGGTTAACTGCGAATCCTTTAACTCAACCGGATCAGCTTCTCCGACTCTGTAACGGCCGTATGAAAGCTCGTAATTTTCTTTGGCTTGTTTTACCTGCAAAATCGCAACAGGTATTTGATTTTTCTTTTCTTGTAATGTTAAAAATGCGTTTTGTATCTCTAAATAAATTTCGTTTTGCGTGTTCACGGCGTTTGCAAGCTCTTTGTCATAAAGATATCTTGCCTCTTTAATTTCGTTTCTTATTAACATGCCGTTTACAGTTGGGAAGTTTAAGTAACCGCCAAGGTTGTAACCATGGTTAGAAGTCCAGCTTTTACCACCGACTTGGAACTGGCCTTCTACAGATAAGGTTGGGAAGTATGACTTTTTAACTAATTTAACAGTTTGTTTGGCACTTTCAACTTTAATTTCTGCGAGTTTAAGTTCAGGTCTGGCTTCTTTAGCCACTTCTACAGCTCCTTCGAGGGTAATATCAACGGGGTCGTAGCGTAGACGTTCCTGAACATTATACGCGTCAATAAAAGGGACGCCCATAATGTTATTTAAACGTGCAACGGCAAGATTAACAGCGTTGTCAGCCTGGATAAGCTGCAATTTCGCGTTACTTAAATTTGCTTCTGCAATTGTAACGTCGACTTTCGGGTTAAGCCCTATTTCATAAAAAGCTTTTGCCTGATCGTAAAACATTGCAAATTTATTTACAGTATCTTCTGCCACGCGCTTGTTTTCGTATGAATACAAAAGATTATAGTAAGCATCTTTGGTTTGATAAATTACATTGTTGATTGTACCGGTTAAGGTTGTTTTGTAGCCTTCATAATCCAAGCGTTTTATTGTAGCCTGGTTTTGGGTTACACCAAAGTCGTAAAGCATTTGCTGCAACGTAACTTGGCCTAAGATAAAGTAATTAAACGTTAAGTTTTGTCCCAATGCGTCTGACAATTGTAGTTGTCTGATTTTTGTGTAGCCAGTCTGCCAGCTTATTTGAGGAAAATAATTAGACCAGACTTGTTTAATTCTTGCATCAGACGCTAAGATGTCCTGAAATGCCGCGTTAATCTGCGGATTGTTGCCAAGTGCTATTTCAATACATCTTTCAAGGGTCATGTCAATGTTTTTTTCTACAGAACCCTCAATTACCATTTTGTCTTTTTTGTCAGACGGCGAAGGAAGTACTTTTTCAGATTCTGGGTATTCTTTTTCGTTTACGCTGTTTCCGACATCTTGCGAAAGCTCTATGCCTTCTGCAAAAGCCGGGGCGCTTAGTCCAAGTATTAATATAAGTGATATTATCCTTTTTAACATAATTTATTTATTACCTTTTTTAAATTTGTCTTTTGTAAAAATTTTGATATCTTCTACCATTACATAAAAAGCCGGAACCAGGAATGTTCCGATAAATGCAACGGCCATCATCCCGCCAAATACAGTCATCCCAACGGAGTGGCGGCTGGCGGCACCGGCACCGTGGGCAAATACTAGCGGTAAAAGCCCGAGGATGAACGCAATGTTTGTCATCATTACAGCTCTAAAACGAAGTTTTGCAGCTTGTAGGGCCGCTTCTTTAATCGGAAGTCCGTTTTCATGAGCATCTTTTGCGAACTCAATAATAAGAATAGCTTGTTTTGTTGATAAACCTATTAACATTACAAGTCCTATCTGCGCGTATAAATCCAGTGAGTATCCTGCTACATACTGGAAGAATAACGCCCCGACCAAAGCTATCGGAGAAATTAATAGTACTGCAATAGGTAGCATCCAGCTTTCGTAAAGCGCAACCAGGAATAAGTATACGAATACCAAAGACATCGCAAGAATAGGCCCTATTTGTCCGCTGGATTCCTGTTCTTGCAGTGAACTGCCTGACCATGCAAATCCCATATCTTTAGGCAGAACTCTGTCGGAGATTTCGCTCATTTCCTGCATTGCTTGACCGGAGCTTACGCCTTGTCTTGCGCTGCCGTTAATCGTTATGGCCGGATACATGTTAAATCTTGTTAAACTGTATGGGCCTACTATATTTTTAATCTCAACAACAGAGGATAGCGGCACCATGTTTCCGTTTTTGTTTTTAACGAATATTTTATATATATCGGCAGGCTTTTCGCGGAAAGGCGAGTCGGCTTGCAAATATACACGGTAAACACGTCCGTATTTGTTAAAGTCGTTTACATATGATTTACCAAAATACCCCGCCAATGCTGCGTAAATTTCGGATATTTCCACACCTTGCGCCATTGCCTTATCAGCGTCTACATTAAGCAGTAGCTGCGGAAGGTTTGCAGAAAATGAGGTGTATACCATTGCAAATTTAGGGCTTTTGTTCGCTTCGGCAATAAGCTTTTGGGCTTCTGTGTACAATTCCTGAGGTGTCCGGTTGCCTTTATCAAGAAGCTGATATTCAAAACCTCCAAACATACCTAAACCGGAGATTGACGGAGGTGAAAATGAGGCTACTGTTGCTGATGGATAGTTTGAAAACTCATTTTGAATTGTTTTAAGAATGTTTTCCATAGAAAGATCAGACGACTTTCTTTCGCCCCATTCATCAAGCATTGCAACGATTAAGGCTGTATTTTCACCAGAATATCCAACAAGGTTAATCGTACTTTTTACGCCTGGAATTTTTAAAATTCTATTTTCAACTTCTGAAGCGACTAAATCTGTCCGTGAAGCCGATGAACCGTCCGGAAGCTGAATTTGTGTAAAAATTGCCCCTTTGTCTTCTGTCGGCAAAAATCCGGTCGGAATTAATTTAAACATAAACAAGATGAAAATTATTATACCTGCAAAAGTCGCTAATGTCAGCGGGATTGAATTTATAAAGAGTTTTGCGCCGATTAAATATTCATCTCTGACTTTGTTAAACCATTCATCAAATTTTTGGATAAACTTAAAATCAGTTTTTTCTTCGCCGGATTTGAGAATAGTTGAACAAAGCGCCGGGGCAAGTGTTAGCGCTACAACAGTTGATAAACCTATTGACGCCGCAATACAAAGAGCGAATTGTCTGAACATTTGCCCTGTAATCCCTGCCATAAACGATACCGGCACAAATACAGCCATCAATACCAGCGATGTCGCCATAACCGCACCGAAAACTTCTTTCATTGTAATTTCAGTTGCTTCAATCGGAGCTTTGCCTTCTTGAATGTGGCGCTGAGTGTTTTCAAGTACAACAATTGCGTCGTCAACTACCAGGCCTACCGCCAAAACCAGTCCGAATAAGATTAAGAGATTTATTGAAAATCCAAGTATACTCATAAATATGAATACACCGATTAATGAAACAGGGATTGCGCAAAACGGGATTAATGCCGCCCTGCCGCTTCCGAGGAACATGTACGTAACTATACCTACAAGTATAATTGCCAGTGCGATTGCGTTTATAACTTCTTTAATTGATTCACGTACGAATTCTGTTTCATCACGCTGAATGTGGTATTCTATGCCTTGAGGAAAGCTTTTGGAAAGCTCAGCCATTTTTTTTTGAATTTTATTTGAAAGATCAATCGCATTTGCTTCAGGAAGTTGGCTTACAGAAATCATTGCAGTATCTTTTCCGCTGATACGCGAGAAGAATGAGTAACTTTCAGCCCCGAGTTCAACTCTTGCGATATCTTTTAATTTAACTTGGGATCCATCAGGCTTTGAGCGCACAATAATATTTTCAAATTCTTCAACGTCTTTAAGTCTGCCTTTTGTTCTCATTGTAAGCTTGATCATCTGTTTGTTCTGCATAGGTTCAACCCCTAAGTCGCCGGCAGGAGATTGGGTATTTTGCGACTGGATTGCTGCTGAAACTTCGCTCACTGAAACGCCAAGGTTTGCCATCTTAGTTGCGTCCAGCCAAACTCTCATTGAATAATCTGATGAACCAAAAACTTGTACTTTACCAACACCTTTAATACGCGCAAGTTCATCTTTAATATATATTGACGCGTAGTTTGCAATGTAAAGTCCGTCATAAGTTTTGGTCGGAGAATTTACGGAAATCATCATTAAGCCGGGGCCGCCTGTGGATTTTTTAACTGATAAACCATAACGCTTTACTTCTTCCGGGAGCCTTGGAGTTACTAATTGAAGCTGGTTTTGAACGTTTACAACGGCCATATCAGGGTCTGAACCAACTTCAAAATACAATGTAAGCTGATATTGACCGTTTTGGGAAGTTGAGGACATGTAAATCATATCTTCAACACCGTTTAATTGGGCTTCAACAGGGGCTGCGATTGTTGATTCAACAACGTCGGAGCTGGCACCCGCGTAAGTTGCGGTTACAACAACCTGAGGCGGGGTAATTGATGGGTATTCTTCAAGTGGGAGTGTGTTTATCATCAAAATCCCTGCAAGCATAATTACTACTGATATTACAATTGCAAGTTTCGGACGTTTTATAAATAAATTTCCGTTATTATCTGCCATATATCTTCCTTATTTATTTTCTTCGTTATCTGCATCATCCAGGGCGTCTTGCTTGATTTTAAGCATTTCTTCCGGTGAAATAATTGTAACAGGTTTTGCCGGCTTAACTTTTTGCAGACCTTCTGTAACGATTCTGTCTCCTTTTTTAAGTCCGTCTTCGACTATCCACTTTGAACCGCTTTGGCCGCCTGTTTTGATGTAGACTAGCTGAGGTAAATCGTTTTCGTCCATTTTGTAAACGTATTTGCCGGCTTGGTTTTCCATAACGGCGGTTTGAGGTACAACCGGAACTTTTACGGGCTTATTTGCATAT
>USGC01000124.1 GCA_900554095.1 uncultured bacterium | reverse complement strand
CAATCCCCGTTCCGACCGTAATACATATTAAGTTTTCACAACCCTTGCCCGCACCGTAATTCAATTCGCCAAGTGCAGCACAGCGTACGTCGTTATCTACTCGTGTCGGAATTTTAAATTCATCTTCAATAAGCTTTGCAATTGGAACGTCGACCCAGCCCGGAATATTCGGGGCAAGCCTTACAACGCCGGATTTGTAATCCACCTGCCCCGGAAATCCAAAACCAATGCCTTCGATATCTTTTGTTGAAAGTTTTGTTTCCACAAGCAAGTCGCGTATTGCTTGTTTAATATTATTAACTGTGTATTCATAACCCATTTCCGCACGCGTAGGCACAGAGTTTGAGTAAGTTATATTGCCCTTATCGTCTACAAGAGCCAATTTAACATTTGTACCGCCAACATCAATTCCAATTCTATTACTTCTCATTATATTCTCCCCGTTAGATTTTCTCGTGATAGAAATATCATAAGACAAACAAAAAGTTTTGTGAATATAAATTTAATAGCAAAAAAAGTTTTTATCGGTTTTATAAAAAACATATGGAAATTAAAAGAGTACAAACAACCCCGATAAACTTTCAAGGTTATGACGCAAGACCCTTGAAAGGCATCGTTTTGCGCTATGTTCAGGGCGATAAGCTCTTTGCTGAAACAGCGCAAGAGCTACATGATGCTGCGTCTAAAAATAAACTTGATGTTTTCGTTCAGACCTCAGATAGTGTTCATAAACGGGATTTCAAAAATATACTTAGAGACACAGCGCTTCCGCCAAACCCTTTTGTGTTTTGGACTCAGGATAACCTGACTTTTACCAATAACGGCAAGGTTCTTGGAAACAAATTTTTAGAAAGAATTAACGAAAAAATCTCAAATTTTGCAGGCCGGCGATATGAGGAGCTGCAACACCACCTTCAAGGCGGAAACTTTTTTATATTCAAAGACAAGAACACAGATAAGCTTTTGCTTGGAAGGGATGAATTAGATTTTTATCACCCTGAAACTCTAAAAAAAGACTTGAATGTTTCAGAAATTTGTACACTTTCACAGCCTGATTTTCACCTGGATCTTGCAATACGCCCTTTGAAAAATAAAGTTGTACTGGTTGCGGATGACGAGACAATGCTTGAACAAATGGCACAAGGCATAAATAAAATTAAGTTATATTTGTCAAAAAACCATGACCCGCAAATCCGCTTGATTCAGCATCAGATGGAAGAACTTTATCAAATGCACAAAGCTTGTGTGAAGGATTTTACATACACTCCGGCTCAAAAAATTTATGAAGAACTTCAGCAAAAAGGTTTTACACCGGTGAAAACTCCATCCAGAATTTTCCGCCCATCTTTGACATCAGACAATAATGACGATTCGCATTTTTTATTAAATTACATGAATTCAGTGGTGCACGAAAAACCGGACGGCTCGTTGCTTTATCTGACAAATAAATCAATGCTGGATGATATTCTGGGAATAACGCCTGAGATTGAAAAGAAAATTGATTTCAGTTTTGAAAAAATATTCAAAGACAGCGTAAAAGATTACATTAAGCCTGAGGATATTCGATTTATTTCGGGCGGCGGGTTTGTGCCCAAATGCCTAAGTACAGGCCCGGGCGGCGTGCACTGTTTAACCGCGGAAATTCCGAAAATCTAATAATAAAGATGCCTTTCGTTTTCCGGAATATCGTCTGGAATATAGAGCAGTAAATCATTTGGAGTGCAATTAAGCGCGAAACACAGTTTGTTTAAAGTTTCAAACTCAATGCCCTTGGTCTTATTTTGATAAATGTTGCGCAACGTTTGTCTGTCAATGCCTGTAAGCTTGACAATATCACGCCTATCCATCCTTTTTTCACCTAATAACATTGCAAATCTATTTATAATCATAATATTATGATATTCATTTGCGTGTTAAAATACATTAATAAATTGTATAATATTTGTTTGACGTGTTGACTATTCATTTTTTTTAATATATATTAACATTGGCAGCAAGAAATTCTTTCATATTGATCAACATCCCGATAAAAATATGGATTGCTGCTAAGCGCCGCTCAAGCGGCGCTTTACTAACTTAAAAAGCTTTACCGCAAACCTCCTAAAATCCCACCACATAAACAGTGCAATATAATTCAAACAAATTCCATAGATAGTAAGAAATAAAAACATTACTATTGGAAGTGCATAAAGACCAATAATAGTTAAAATGATGTTATCGAATCCGTCTGTTGATATCACAGCGCGTACTATGTAAAGATGAAATGGTATCAACACAATTCCGTACAGCCCCGCCAGAAACTTTAATCTGAAATTTTTATTATATCTCAAGCTGTATATAAATTTTTGTACTAATTCACTATGAAAACACCGCCCCGCAAAAGCCATAAATGTATTAAATACAATTATTGAAACAACTGTTGTAAAAACCAGAAAAAGCACCAGTGCTGTATAATCTATCTCGTTGAAATATTCTCTTCTTGAAGCGTCATCAGCCTCGCTCAGACCAGGTCCCACAAATGGAACAATACTAAGCATACACCTGAATCCATTAAATAAAAGGCCCCAGAAAATATTGAATGATATCATTATAAATATTTGTATACAATTAGTTATTAACTTTTTAAGTTTTAAGGCCATTTTACTTCAAGTTATACGTTTAATTACTTACAGGAATTCTCATCGGTATAATTATAACATAACGCGCTTGCAAGTGGTTGTTTTGTAACCAAACTGCAATATTATTAAGAGTTGGGAAAATACTATCAGGCTCTTCATAGTCAATAGGCTGGCTCGGTAAATTCTCAAAGTCATATAAGGCAACAATTGTGAATACTATATTTCCGTCTTCGTCAATATGCGGATGATAGATTTCGCATTTATGAATTGTTCCCTTTAGATCAAATTGCTCGAATACGTAACTAATCGAACTGTCCGCATATTTCCCGGCTTTTATATCGTTATAATATTTATTTATAAAATTTTTGAGCTCTCTTGAATTTAAAAGTGATTTATATAAATCATGTTTTGGTTTCACTTCAAAAACCGGAATTGATAAATCAACTTTGTATTTTCGTTGTATAAATCTTCGCAAGTCATAATCCTTTATTTCTGAAAGTCTCTTTAGCCCAACAGCTTTTAAAAATAAGTCAACATCTTGGACCGCGTTTGTAATCCCGGCTTTTGCCCAAAACAGAGCAGGAACTCTAAATTTATTTATGAAATTTTTTATTTTTTCAATTAAGTCTTTAAGTTTTTTTAGAATTTCGGCCAATTTATCATCGGCTTCATCCTCATATTCAGGTTCCAGTATAATTGCGGTAATTTTTTCTGTACTGCATTTGCAATTTGGGTGAGGCTTTGGCGGAATTTCATTCAGGTTAGTATATATGGTACCATCCAAGGCCTGACATTCCTCACACGCGCCGGGTTCTGTACGCCATATGTACAATCCCGGACGGTCTTTAACTTTTATTGTGTATTTTTTGAACTGCTCCAATTCCGCCTCTGTAAATTCCGGTGCATCTAATTCAGCTTCTGCCTCTTCTGCCATGTTCATTTGCGAAAACATTTTGTATCTGTAAAACCGCTTCTCAATATCGGACAGCTTGTTATACATACGAACGCCTTCAGAAGTCGTGTCTATCGCGATTATTTCTTTTTTTAATTCTGATAACTCTTTTAAGATTTCGTCTGTTTCTTGTTGTTTTAAGTTTGTCATGATGTCTCCTTTTTTATTAAGCTTAACCTATGACGCAGACGGCCGCAAGTCCGCAGTTTTACGTACGTAATTATACGGACAAAAAAAATGGACGCCGGCTATGCCGGCGCCCATTTACTTATTTTTTTATTTTATCTTAAGCATTCACTAAAGACTTTTCTCTTTCCAATGCTAGTGTGCAAGTTGTTACGTCGCACACGCAAGAGGGCCCGAAGTATTGGATTGCGCCAGGGAAAAGATATCTGTCATTCATTGCCCATTCTTCACGGTGTGTTTCAAGCTGCTTGAACACAGGGCCATCAAGTTTTACTAAAGCTTTTTGAATTACAGGTTTCATTTCGCCGTGGCGTTTTTCCATGTTCATCATCATGGTAAGCGGAACACCTCCAGCAATCCACTGGTCTGCCGGCGCTGTAAGATTTCTTACAGAAGAAAGGTACCCGGTCATGCCAAAGTTTATCAGTGCAAACGCGTTGAAACCAAGTGAATAGCAATAGTCAGCGTCAAAGTTTGACGGGAATGCGCAGCGGCCTTCATATCCGAAGAAGTGTGATTGTGCTGAGAATTTGCCGATGTAATCCCCTTGAGATTTCAATTCATCAAGTCTTGTTTGAATCATTTCGATTAACAATTTTTCTGTTTCGATTTTAGAAACCTGAACGTTTCCGTGCGGATCTCGGTCTGCAAGCAATTGACCTTTAATCAAAACAGGGAGTGAATTATAAACTTTCGCATTCGCTGCATCAAGTCTGTTTTCAACGATATCGAATTTTTCGCGGATTGTTGTTGCGTTTACAAAGTCAGGGTCGTTTTCCAATGCCGCCATAATGTCGTTTAAGTTAGAAATCATGGATTTCATTTCCGGAATAAATTCAATCAAACCTTCCGGAACGATTACGATACCGAAGTTTTTACCCATGTCAGCACGTTTTACGATAACATCGCACATGTAATTCACTATTTGTTCTAAAGACATTTTTTTCGCTTCGACTTCTTCTGAAATCAATGTGATATTAGGCTGGGTTTGCAATGCTGCTTCCAAAGCTACGTGTGAAGCGCTTCTTCCCATAATTTTGATGAAGTGCCAGTATTTTTTAGCGGAATTAGCGTCGCGTTGAATGTTTCCGATTAATTCACCGTAAGTTTTTGTAGCAGTATCGAAACCAAATGAAATTTCGATTTGATCATTTTTCAAGTCGCCGTCAATTGTTTTCGGGCATCCGATAACCTGAATACCTGTATTATTTGCAACGAACCATTCAGCCAGCAAAGCAGCATTTGTATTTGAATCATCGCCGCCGATAATTACGACTGCTGAAATGTTCAATTTTTTACAAACTTCCAAAGATTTTTGGAATTGTTCTTCAGCTTCAAGTTTTGTACGGCCAGAACCGATGATATCGAAACCGCCGGTATTACGGTAAGCGTCGATGAATTCATCAGTAAATTCAGTGTATTTCCCGTCGATAATCCCTGAAGGGCCGCCAAGAAAACCGTATAATTTATTTTCCGGATTAGCTGATTTCAATGCGTCATAAAGCCCAGCAATAACGTTGTGGCCGCCAGGAGCCTGACCGCCTGAAAGGATTACGCCCACATTGCGTACCGGTGAAGTTTTGGTATTTGAAGTTGTTTTGAAAGTAACAACTGGTTTGCCATAAGTATTTTTAAATAAATCCTTAATTTGAGCCTGATCGCGTACTGATTCAGTCGGTGCGCCTTCTGCCATTTCAAGTGCATTAATACCTTGAGCAAGGCAAGAAGGAAGTT
>USGC01000123.1 GCA_900554095.1 uncultured bacterium | reverse complement strand
AAATATACCGCAACTGCTGGTCAAATACCGTTGGTTTGGCAGCAACGTCTCAATCACCAGACGCCCGGCAATGAAAATTGCCGATCACAAAGTCAAAGCCGATGTCAGAAACATATTACAAACGACACGGCCGCCATACCCCTACTATAAAGTTATTCTCAGAAAATTGCGTCTGAAAATACTGTTGAGGAAATACTAATGCTGCAAGAACCTCTTTTCCAAAAAAACATATTGGCAACCATTGTACGTAACTTCGGTTTTTACTTATCTTACACAAACTGGTTTTATTATGGATTAGGCATTATAAGCACAATAACCGTTGCCGTCTGGCTGCTCAAGATAACCAAAGCGGATAAACAAACTTATCTTTTTGCAAACGGCTATTTTCCACTTAATCAACATTCCGCACACATCTTTGCCGGAATAATATATTGCTTTTTGACCTTCGGAATTTACATAATAAATACTTTTTATCAGGAAGCATCTCTTTTTAACAACTATGACTTAATGAACGTCAACAATACCTCAATTTTTTCTACCGGCGTTGCGGCTGTCTGTAATATGTATAGAATCAACCCTTTAAATTCGTTTGATACGAATATTATATATGCAATAACTCATAATTATCAAATAATTAATATTTATATTATTGCCAAACAAGCTCTTGTCCTCTGGCTGTTATATTGCTTTCTTTCAGATATTCAGGTGCAAAGAAGACTCCTCATTATCGGTACTTTGACACTAATTCCCGCATTTTTCTGGGTAAATAATATAATTTTCCCTGAGCAAAACCTATTAATATTTATGCTTTCCGGATTTATTTTTTTAAGAAAATATACGCAAAAAGGCCTATTTAGATATTTATGGCTGTCTGTTTTTTTTACGGTTTTGGCAATATATATCAAAGAACTGGCCGTCATTTTTTATGGAGCACTGTTAATTTATTGCCTGCTCTGCTATATTTACCAAGAAAAAATAAACCTCTCTAATATCTTCCGCCCTTGGAAACTGGCTCATTCTTTTCCCTTTGAATTTACAACTTTTCTTGCCCTCGGAAGCTTTGCCCTGTTTTACCTGTTTACAACACTCGGCATTGATGACAATGTATATGTAACAATGCGGCGTCTCAGTTTTTCTGAGCTTTTCCGGCTATACATCATCGAAATTATGCTCACGATAACAGGTTGGCTGACTTTCGCAAAAAAAATAATTTATAAAGAAAAATTTGAGGGAACAATATTCAATGAAGGATTGTTATTTGCGGCAACCGGAATAATATTATTCCTTCTTTTCCTGTTGCAGATAAGTCCGGGGATGTCTCACAGCCACAAAAGTTACTATGCCATATTATGCAGCACATTCAGTTTGGTTTACACCTTGCGCAATTTAAAATCAAATAAAGCAATTATCCTTTTCTTAACCTTGATAATCAGTATATCACTTATCATAAACTATCAAAACCTGTCAAAAGAGAATGGAAAACACTATAAAGAAGTTGCAGAATTCATAAGCTCACGGTTGGAAACTTCTGAAAACATAACCATCTGTATTGCAAAAAATGCCGAAGAAAATCCATGGATATACGAATCCTGGAGCTCTGCATACAGTTATTACTTTCCCAATAAAAACATAATATTCAAATTCGACTGGCTAAACCAAAACTACTATACTAATATGCAAACATATCGCCAATATTATCTGGCCCGGAAAATGACAAAAATTTCTCCCAAACCGCCGGCTGAAGGTGACTACTATATTGCCAAAAAAACATCGCCGAAATATGAAAAAGATATTAAGGATATACAAAACTTCAATTACCAAAAAGTTTTTGAAAATAAAATTTTTGAAATTTATATATTAAATTCAATGAAAGAACCTTGATGCTGCAGGAACCCCTAGTCCAAAACAACATATTAGCAACAATCCTCCGCAATTTTAATTTTTACTTATTTGGTTCAGACTGGTTGCCTTATGCCTTAGGAGTATTAATTTTCTTAAGCTTAACAGTACTTATTCTCAAACTTGTCAGAGCCGAAAAAGAAAATTATCTATTTCCCGCCAGCTGTTGCCTTTCTCTTCATCAAAATCAGAACGGACTGTTCTTCTGCCTGCTCTGCTTCGGCATATATGCTTTTAATATTTTCTCTTTAGACAATACTCTGTTTAACAACTACGATTTGATGAGTGTGAACACGACATTTATTTTCGATAAAGGAGTCGCAGCTACCTACGCCAACGACAGGCTGGCTCCCATTTCCTTTTTTGACTTAAATTTTCTCTATGCCGTAACCCATAACTTTGTGCTGATTAATATATACGTCATTCTCAAACAAGCGCTTATATTGTGGCTTTTATACAATTTGCTTAATTACATCCCCGCCAAAATCAGACTGCTGCTCATCGGCACTATAACTTTATTGCCGGCCGTATTCTGGGTAAATAATATTATCTTTCCCGAACAAAACGAACTCATCTTCATATTGGGCAGTTTCATTTGTCTGCGCCGTTATACTCAAAGCTATAAATTTCGATATCTTTGGTTTTATTGTTTTTTGGCTTTATTAGCCGTTTACACAAAAGAAACAGCCATAATTTTCTACTTCGGAATACTAATTTACAACTTGTTATATTACATTTTTCACGACAAAATAAACTATCACAACTTGTTCCGTCCTTGGCTGATGGCAAAGGACTTTCCGTTTGAATTCATAACATTTTTAATTGGTCTGAGCTTTGCTCTGTTTTACTTTTATACCAACAACAGCATGAGTGAAAACCTTTATGTGCAATCAAGACAAAAGCCCCTGTTAGAACTTCTAAAACTATTTAAAACAGAAATTATCCTGACTGTAATTGCCTGGATAGTCTTTATCAAAAAATTTTTTCAAAAAAAAGATTACTCCATATTAATTAATGAAGCATTTTTATTTGGTGCTACATCTATCCTTTTATTTCTGCTTTTTATTCTCAAAATGGATGCGGGAATTCCGCATACGGCTCACAAAACCTACTACGCGATTCTGTGTAGCATTTTCAGCCTCATCTATATTTCGTCAAATTTGAAAAATAGTATTTTATATATAATTTTCATAATCATAATCTGCTGGTCTTCTGTCGTAAATTACTACTTTCGCCACAAAGAAAACGGCATTTATTATCACCAAATAGCTGATTTTATGGCCAAAGAATTAACCGTAAAATCCCAAATTACCATCTCCTTCGCCCCAACAGCCGAACCTTTGCCTTGGATATACGAAACTTGGAGTGCCGCATTCAAATACTATTTTCCGGACAAGAATATCACTTTCAAATTTCCTTGGCTTCAAAAAATTCAGGGAATTGAAACTTCCATGTATTTCTATCGTCGTTATTTTGAAGCCGGTAAAATGACAAAGATTTCACCGGAGCCACCGTCTTCCGGAGATTATTACATCATAAAAAAAACATCCCCGGATTACAAAAAAGACATACAAAACATAAACTTGCCGCCGGTATTTGAAAACCGGATATTCGAGGTTTACCTGATACGATGAAAAATTTATATTTCCTGATTGAAAATTACTGGTTTAAACTGCCTCAGCAATTGCGCTTTGTTCTGCTGGGCGGTTTTAACACTCTTTTATCCTATTTGATTTTTGTCTTTTTGATTAAAATCGCCGCATTTTCATATCAGTTTAGCTTAATCGCTCAATACCTGATAACCGTCAACATTTCTATTTTTAGCATGCGATACTACGTTTTCCGTTCGACACACTCTTTGAAAACAGAATACAGCAAAGCTTGGAGCGTTTACCTTCTAATGCTTGCGTTCAACTACCTGTTTTTATACATAACGATTGACCGTTTTCAGCTCAATATATTACTCAGTCAGGCAGTTTATACCATTCTTTCAACAGCAATTACCTACATACTTCACCGTTTTTATTCTTTTCGAAAATAAAAAAAGCCTCCGACGAAACGGAGGCTTTTGCATTGCATCAACAGATTATTAAGCTGACTTCTTGGCAGACTTTTTCGCCGTTGTTTTCTTTCCGGCTTTTTTGTCTTCGTCAAAAGAATACAACTCTTCAATACTGACGATTTTTTCGCTGACATTGGATTTGCCGATAACATAATCAACAATCTTTTCTTCAAAAACCGGAGCTTTTAAAGCTTCAATTGCCTGCTTGTTTTTCAGATAATAATCAAAGACAGCTTTTTCCTGTCCCGGATACTTCTTCGCCTCATTCATGATAGCCTTGTTAATATCATCCGGCGTAATGGTAACTTTGGCGTCCTTTCCGATTTCGGAAAGCAACAGGCCGAGTTTAACCCGGCGGACGGCAATATCTTTATACTCAGCCAGCAGTTCTTCTTCTGACTTGTTCTTTTCGCTTTCGTCCAGCTGATTATATTTCTTCGCCTGTTCATACTGATCAACGATGCTCTTATATTCGGCATCGACCAACCCGGCCGGAACGTCAAACTTATATTCATTGTCCAGATTATCCAGCAGCTGACGTTTCAGTTTCATCTTTGAAGCGGCTTCATAATCGCCCTTAATACGTTCGGCAATGGCCGCTTTCAGCTTACCCAGGCTTTCTTCGCCCAAAGATTTGGCAAATTCATCATTGATTTCAACTTCTTTGGCTGCACGCAGTTCTTTGATTTCAACCGCAAAGACCGAAGCTTTTCCGGCCAAATCCTTGGCATGGTAATTTTCCGGGAAAGTAACATTGACATCAACTTTATCACCGGCTTTTTTGCCGATAAGCTGATCTTCGAAACCCGGTATAAAGGAATTGGACCCCAGTTCCAAAGGATAATTACTGCCTTTGCCTCCCTGGAATTCAACTCCGTCAATCGAACCCGTGAAATCTATCACAACGGTGTCGCCCTTGGCTGCGTCGCGATCTTCTTCAACCTTAACGGTTTCGCGGCGGCTCTGAGCGATATAGTTCAAAGCTTTCTCAACTTCCTCGGCCGGAACTTCAGCCATCAGTTTTTCCAGTTTAATCGCCGACAAATCGCCGATTTTGATTTCCGGCATCAGTTCAACCGTCAGTGTGAATTCAATATCTTTGCCGTCTTCAAATTTGGTAACTTTGATATTCGGCATCATAACCGGATTTAACTTGTTGCTTTTGATAACTTCCTCAGTCGCGTTGCGAACGGTTTCATCCAAAACTTCGCCCAAAACCGAAGCGCGGTATTTCTGCTTCAGCATTTCTTTCGGAGCCTTGCCCGGACGGAAGCCCGGAATTTTGGTTGTTTTCGCAATCTGGTTGATTTTGGCATCAACTTCTTTTTCAAAATCAGCCGCCGGAATAACGACGCTGTATTCTTTCTTCAAACTTTCGGATTTTAACTCAGTAGCTTTCATAAATATTCTCTTTTTATTGTTGATTGAAACCGTTACAGTATCAGAACGTAAATGGTGCGGACGAAGAGACTCGAACTCTTAAGCCTCGCGGCACCAGAACCTAAATCTGGCGTGTCTACCAATTTCACCACGCCCGCGGATTACAACAACAAATTTGCCC
>USGC01000122.1 GCA_900554095.1 uncultured bacterium | reverse complement strand
AGGCTCGCGCCGTAATGAATGGCTGCCCTGCCGTAAGGGTCGGTGTTATCCGAAATCCATATAAGCGGCTGATAATAAAGCATTCCCAAATCGAATCTTCCGCCGCCGCCCGCGCAGCCTTCTATCCACACGTTCGGAAACTTTTTGGTTATTCTTTCAAAAACTTCGTAAAGCCCCAAAACGTATCTGTGCCACACTTCGCCTTGGTTTTTCGTGTATTTGCTGCCCGCTTCCGAGATATATCTGTTCGCGTCCCATTTTAAATAAGTTACGGGATAATGCGATAAAAAGCCTGTCACAAGGTCGGTTATATAATCGACGACCGCCGGGTTTGTAAGGTCTAAAACGTATTGATTGCGGCTTAAACTGCCTTCGTTGCCGTTGTTTAAAACCCAATCGGGATGAGTTTTATAAAGCGCGCTGTTTTCGCTTATCATTTCCGGCTCGAACCAAATCCCGAAATTAAGGTTTAATTCGTTGAGTTTGTTAACGCAGGCTTCGATGCCGCCCGCAAATTTTTCTTTGCACAAAACCCAGTCGCCAAGCCCGCTTTTGTCGTCGCTTCGAAACCAGCCGTCGTCTAAAACTACCGTGTCCGCGCCCGCAAGCGCCGCTTTTTCGGCAAATTTAACAAACTTTTCCTGCGTTATGTTAAAACCGAAACTTTCCCAGGTGTTCGCCACGATCGGCGCGGGTTTATTGAATTGCGGCGGTAAAATCCGCTCGCGTATAAGTTTGTGAAAATTGCGGGATATTCCGCCGAACCCCTGCTCGCCGAAAGTCATTACCGCCTGCGGAGTGTAAAAACTTTCGCCTTTTTCAAGCGTCCAGTTAAAATTTTTATCGTTTATTCCGCATAAAACGCGTAAAAAGTTGCGTTCGTCGCACTCGATTACGTTTTTAAAATTTCCGCTGTATATTAAATTGAACGCGTAACATTCGCCGTAGTTTTCGGTTGCCCCGCGCGAACAAAGCGCAAAAAACGGATTCGAAGCGTGCCCCGTAAGCCCCGCGCACGAACTTATTTCGTATTTGCCTTTAAAAATATTTTGCCTTTCTACGCGAAATTCCGAACCGCAACAACCCGAATAAGTTATCGCTTCGAAATCGGGATTTTCGAAATCGAGTTGCAAACTTGCCGCTTTAACCAGCGAAATTTTGCTCTCGCCGTCGTTGTTTATGCGCGCGAATCTGCAAATAACGTCGCAATCTTCGGCTATAAAATAATAAAGGTCGGCAGAAATGCCTTTTTCTTCGTCGAAAAGGGTTATTTTTATGCCCTTTTCAAGCCCGCGTACCGCAGGCATATCATAATCCTGCGGAAGCGAATTTACAAGTTCAAATCCTTTATATTTAAGCCTGCACCCTATAAATCCGTTTTCGTCGATAACGTTAAGCGCAGGCAAGCGCCCGTCGCCCGTGTTGTCGCCCGAATATTCGTATTTCGCGCCCGCGTAAATGTATCTTAACCCGATGTTTTTATCGTAAGAACAAAACCCGAAAATCTGGTCGTTCCTTAAATAATCCAAGTTATAATCGGGAATTTTGGCGCCGTAATATACCTGTTCCAAAAAACCGCAATATTCCCTTAATATAAGCGTGGTATTTTCGGTTTCGAGCAGAAAATGTTTGTTTTTTACCTGAATTGACATAGTTAGCCGCCTTTTCCCTTTTATGCTTTAAATTGTAACAAACTTTGCTATGTAAGTCAATGTATTCATGTTGCAAAAAGTTGCAGATTTATTGCTTTTTATATTGCAATACGTGCGTTTAAGGGTTTTTTGGCGATTTTTTCGCATTAGATTATTGACAAATTTGTGATTTTGTTTTAACATATATAGACAACAAAAAAGCACAAGACTACTATATCTTGTGCTTTTTCTGTTTTGTAGCTTTTTCGTACTACAAAGATGGCTGCCCCTGACAGACTCGTAAGGAGCACAGCGACGGAATAGCGAGGCGTTGTTTATCCTTGCTTTTTTTTGCTTCCTCGCCGAGCGTCACTGACGACACTGTCGGCAGTTCCCTGTTCGGGAACTGCCAAAAAGAAAAACACACCTTTTTTTACTGTACGTCTTTCTTCGATAAGGACTCCCGCATTCTCCACACACAAGCAAATCAGTTAGCGCGAATCTGCCGCTGTATTTTCCCTGCTCCGTTATTCCTGAATCCGTCTTCTTCCTTACGTTAAAGATTTCTCTTTTTGTAATTTGCAACTGTCTGAACATAATTTTTTAAGTTTTCTCCGAGCATTACATCGGTTTTGAAAACGTGTTTTTCTTCTTCATGTTTCTCTGTTGTCTGCGGTTTGGGAAGCATAAAAGTAAGCTCCTTTTCTCTCTTTTGAAGCTCTCTTCTTCTTTCTATCTTCGCGCGCAAATCGTCTACAATCGCATCATCGACATATTTACTTTTCTTTTTGCCATTCTCTGTCCATTGCAGATAATATCTCGTTTTGCCGTTTATAATTTTCTTCGAGATATACCCCGCCGGTAGTTCGGTTATTTCTTTTTGAACTTGTAAAAGCTCATTCTGAATATTCATTTTCTACTCCGATTTTGATTTGCTGTTTTTTTAATTTTTCTCCAATAAATTAGCGCACTCAATAAACACTTGCTCATACTGATTTATAAAAGAATGTCCAACCCCATCAATATAAATTACCTCAACTTTTGTTTTAGACAATTCTTTTGATTTTTCATAGCTTTTATCAAGTGTTCCAACGACAATTGTTATTTTTGCCAATGTTTTTTCTATACACTTTAAAATCTCATTAAAGTGTTTTGTTAAACCTGGGTTAACGGCAACTATTTTCTTAATACAATTAAATTTATAAGCCCATACACACAGTATACAACCGCCTAAAGACTGGCCGAAACAGTACACATCATAATCATCGTGATTACTATTCGTTAACTCATCAAACTTCAAAAATGCATCCTTTATTAATGTCTCACCAATACTTAATTCACCACAATTTACCGCTACAACTATAACCCAAGCATTAAATTCATTTACTTTATTATTGGCTATAACATTATACTTATCATTATAGCCATCGAGTGAGCCTCCTGAGCCTGTTAAAATCAAATAAATTCTTTCTGTTTTACCCTTGAAGATTCGCATTCTTTCATTTTCAAAAATAATAACTGATTTCATAATCAAAATATTCTTTAACTCTACAACCTAATATTATTAATACCGCCGACCACACATGAATTAGCATCACGTTTGCCTTACAGACCTTGAAATTTAAACTATTTTAATAGTTCATCATTTAGTTTTTCTTCAAAAAGCTCTTATCGATTCTTTGCTTTATCCGCCAAATATAACTTCCCCTTCTTCTGTTTGTTCTAAAAACACATCTTTTAATGATGTATATTTCGTTCTCCAATTTAACAACGAAAATATCTCAGAACTTTTATCGGGAAAATCTATTTCATTCGATATATTGGTAATATTTTTTAACCAGTATTGCTCCATAATATACAACCCCGCTAAAGCATATACTACATTTTTTAGGGATGCTTTTTTCATGTGTTCTGTACGTGCATGCTTAACATCATTATATGCTTTCCACCAAAATAACTCTTTCGGCTTTGAATTATCCCACGTTTCATATGGTTTTATATTATTTTCAAGTCCAATCACTTTTACTTCTTGACTTTTTAACAATGGGAACAGATTTATAATCTCAGGACAATAGTCGGCAATATTTTTGCGCTCATTCAAACCAAACCCACACACGCCTTTCATCACAACATCGAGTTCGGAACCAATTTGCAACAGTTGACAAGATAACTCATAAGAATAAGTATCAAAATTATCCTCTTTTAGCATTACATATTTTAACATATTATCGAACTTATTTTCTAACAGGAGGTAATAGTTCCAATAATTTTGCATAAGTTCATCTCTATTCATAAATATCTCTCCTAAATTTTATTGTTCACTAATTCTTTGCATAATTGAACGGTTTATAATAGCCATGTTGCTTTCATTTATATTAACTATTCGAAACAGATTATTAAACTGTATAAATCCAAAATGTTGTATCAACTTTCCTAAATACTCATCAGCAAATGAAGATGCAACAATACTAACACCTGAAAAATCAATAATAATCTGCTGTTGCATATTTGATTGTGTGGCACAATTTATTGTAAAAATTCTTGCCATTTCCCCAGCCTTTCTGGTTGCGCATCCAAAACTAAATTCTTTTACATTGATAAAAATCTGATTCTTTTCATCTTCCATTTGTTCCAAATTTAAATTTGTAAAAACATAATTTGCCCCAAATACCTCCTTGATATCAATTTCATTGTTACACTGAAATTGAAAATCCACCAAAGTGCCAACAGAAATTTGTGGTATTGTATTTATTATCATTTTAACTTCTTTTTGATAAATTTGATTTTTATCATCAATAGATACAATCGCATTGCTTGATGTAATACTTAGATTTCCATGGTTATTTTCAATTAATTTAGACATTCCCCACAAACCATTACCTTGCCCGACCTTTGGATTGCTTGTAGTATTTTCCCTCATTGCCGCCATTATAGCTTCTTTAGCCGATCCAAATCTATATTTACTATTTTGAAATGACTGTAATATTCCTATGCCATTATCGTAGATGGCAATAGAAGCATGTAAATTGCTTGTTACAGTACATACTATATATCCATAAGTTGAATGAGAGTGTTGAATAACATTGTCCATCACCTCATTAACCGTCCACTCAAAAGCTTCTACAACTCCTTTTGCACAGATAGCTTTACAATTTAAAAATTTCACGAGTGCAGTCACAATTTTATAAACTTCATCAGCATCACTGTATTTCCACACCTTATACATCGGCGACAACAACTCGTATTCATTGTTTTCTACTGTGAACGGGCTGTTAATTCCACTACTGCTTAATTGGTTTTCATTAAATTCTATCTTTATATTAAAGCCTTTTTCTTTTAATTTATCAATAAGCCCAGCTAAAGGTGCAATTACTTCTGGCGCGGAAAAGAAATCTGATTTCATTATCAAATTAACTCTCCTATCACTCTTATCTGCGGCTATCCCAGCATTAATCCGTCTTACGAAATAACATAATGTACTTTTATTAAAATGATCAAATTCAATAACCATCTGTTTCTCCTCAATTTTTTTAATATTAATGACTGACCTTCAATAGTAACCCCATTATAACCCCTTTATTGAAATTTGTCAAGGGGTTATAGCGGGTTATAAAACCACTTTTTGAAAAATAACAGAGAATTTTGCCGAAAAGCAGTCAAGCGACTACGATTTGTAGCCGCTTTTTCGTATTATTCGTTTGCCAATTCCACTTGATTCAGTTCAAACCAAGTGGCATTTTTTATAACTTCATCAGCATTCCCGTCGCGCAGCTGCACGAAGTTTATTACGTCTTCTTTCGGAAATCCGCCGTACCAATAACGCCACCCCATATCGTTATTCGGAATAATCCCGAGATCGTCGTTTCCGAGCAGTTTATCTACTATTTTCCCGGCGTGTCCGAGAAGAACAGGAACGCCTTTATCTTTCATCGCGTTA
>USGC01000121.1 GCA_900554095.1 uncultured bacterium | reverse complement strand
TGGACTTGTTTAATCTTCTTTCAGATGCGCCGCTCAGACAGTGCTCGCTCACCGTTCTCAAGCTTAAGTGCCAGTAATCGATTTTATATTATATTCTAATAATATTATTTATGTAAATATCAAAGCACCAGTGAGAATGAAAGGGTTTCAAAGACTGTTTGCACGTTCATGTTAACACGTAATTCGGCTTTTGCTTTTTCGATTGATTTTAAATCCTTTAGAAGTCTAATGCGTAACAAGCGGTTTTCGTAATTCTCTGAAAGCATTTCATAGAAATAGTTTTGCATCTGTGTCAGAACTTCTGTTGCATCATTTTCCTTTGTAAGCGCAAAAATTCGGTCATTAAATTCAAGCACCTGAGAGCGCTCAATTTCAAGATAATCGCTGAGAGCCTCTTTTACTATCGAAAAATCACGGCTTTCCGGTAATTTTGACGGAACAAAAAAGCTTTGGGCGCGCGAAACAACAGTTGTAATCATATCGCTTTTATCTTTTGTCAAAAAGAAAAACGTTGTCCGAGACGGAGGTTCTTCAAAAGTTTTTAAAAGGCCGTTTATAGCATCTTCTGAAAAGTTACTAGGATTTAACCCCGCAACTCGGTTATCTTTGGCTTTGTCGCAGAAGATTAAAACTCTATGATAGTCAGATGATACCAGCAAATCCCTTTTAATATTACGCGCCTGAGTGATAGAAATAACATTTGAGGATTTGTCGTTTACAGGCTTGTTGTCGACTTTGGAAATAGTTCTGACTTCCGGGTGTGCGTTGTCTCTAATCCAGCGGCAGTTTAGGCATTGGCATTCAGGGGCGCCACCTTCTTTGCAATTGAGCATTCTGGCAACTTCAAGCGCAAGGTCGTACTGAACCTTGATATCTGTTCCGTACAAAAGAATACAGTGTGCAATATTTCGGTCAGGATTTTTTATTCCTTTTTCAAAATACTCGATTAATTTCGGATATTTTGCGCGGACATCAGTTGAAGAAAGCATTTTCAACCTCCCTTTCAAGATCGCCTGAGCGCCCGGTTTTTATTTTAAATTCAGCTTCTGTAAGGTTTTGTTTTAATTTAACCAATGCTTTAAGGTTTGTATTTTTCAACTTTTGGATAGAAAGCTTTACAACGTACTCGTGCAGGCCGATAAGCTTGCCGATTTCAGATGCGGAAAGCTCTGAGGCTTTTGCTTTTATAATTATCCAGCGTCTTAACATGGTTTGTAAAACTGACAAAATTTCAAGCGGGTATTTTTTTTCTAAAAGCTTTCTGTATTCCAAAAGCGCGCTGTCTTTTTCGCCTTTCATCAAGAAGTCGGAAAAAGCAAACAAATCTTCATTAGAAATACAGATTTCTTTTACGGTTTGTTTTGAAGCAACTTTGTCCGGATAACACATCAGACGAAGCTTTTCCAGCTCTCCATCAAGCTGTCTTAAATTGTTTCCGACCTGGGTTACGAGTGTGCTGACAGCGCCGTTATCCATTTTTAATGACTTCGACTTTGCTTGTTTTCTTACCCAATCTTCGATTTCGGCGGTTTTGTATGACGGAATTGAGGCGCATTCTTGGGCGCCATTTTTTGCGAAAATTTTAAATAATTTTTTGCGGGAATCTAGCTTTTTCGAGCCATCGCGCGGAAGCGCTGCAACAAAGACAATGTCTAAGTTTTCGCTGCAATCTTCGATGGCTTTTTCGATTTCTTTAAGCTGCTTGTCTTCAAGAGTTTTTGAAAAATAATCAAGACAATTTATGACAATAAGCATTTTGCCAAACATCATCGGCTGCGAGCGCAAAATCGAAATTAAATCCGGAAACTTAGGATTATCATAAGTTTTGAAGCTCATTTCGAGGAAATTTTTATCCAAACCTTTTTTAAGCTTGTTAACTTCCGCTTCTATCAAAAAATCTTCATCGCCGTGAAAAAAGTAAACTGCCATAATTAATTATTAGCACAAATTCAAATGTCATTCAACGGGGAAATTTTCAAACAAATCAGATAAATTCATGTTTAAAGCGCGAGCAATTTTGACGAGCGTTGTAAATTTGAAATCAACCAAGCCGTTTTCAATGCGGCTGAGCGTAGCTGATGTTAAGTCTTCAGCGTCATAAGCAAATTGATTTAAAGATTTTTGATTTTGTACTCTTAAATCTTTAATCCTGGTTCCGATTTTTCTTAATATTTTGTCATCATTCATTTTTTTAAATTTAGCCTGCTAAAATTGAAAATCAAAAATTTTTTCAAAATTCAAGTTTAAAGCGTTTGCAATTTTAGCAACAGTGTCAATTGTAGGATAAACTTCACCGCGTTCAATTTTGCTTAAAGCCGCAACGCTGATGTTGGATGTATTTGCCAAATCATTTTGGGTTATTCCGGCTTTCATCCTTTCAATTTTAATTCTCTGACCGAGTTTTGTTGATAGAGTTTCTATTTCAATCATAAACTTAATTATACTATTGTTGACAAAAAAGTTCAAAGGGATTATTATACATATAAACGTATTATAATAATTATAAATATAATATAATATAAATTAGAATAATAAATTTAAAGGAGAAACTCCATGACCATAGTCCATGAAATTGATGATGAAACTTTTCATAAACTTTCGCTTCTCGCTAATAAAATCAATAGCACTGCGCAGATTTTAAAACTATGCGCACAAGAAGCTTGCTATGATAAAAACCACGTTGCTGTGCTATCTGACATTTTTGCCTTTCTCGCTGACGACACCGCTTCTATGGCTAAATCATTTGCAAAATTGGTACCGAAGTTTAAATAATTGCCCCTTTGGTTTGGCTGGTTTATAATGTTTGTATGCAAAAGTTTGATATTTTTAATCAGTTTAGGGATGCAGTTATTATTACTAACGACAGGCGTGAGGTTGTTTACAAAAACCACACGTTTAAACGTTGGTTTCCGGATTTTTCTGATATTAATAAGTTTTCGCATAACGCTAATTTTGATATCTGCCCGCTCGACAGCGCAAACCCCGAAAACTATTCGCCTATCTGGAATTCGATGGCTTCTCGTGAAAACTTTTTTGCACGGATTTCTTACCAAAATGATAAAAATAAACTTAGATTTTTCGATTTGACCTCGCTGAAACGAGGACGCTACACAATTATGTTTTTCACTGACATCAGCGCGCAGGCAGAACTCGAAAGCTTCGAGAGGCAAAATCGAAAATTATATGAACGCATTTCTTATCTCGAAAACCAAAACAATAACTTGCTTAAAATTAAGCAGCGTGCGCAGTCGCAGGCTATCCGCATTGCATTGATTAACAAAATGTCAAATGTTATCAGAGGTTCAATGGACTTGTCTGCTATTTTGAATTCTGCTCTCAGCGAGCTTTCAATAATGTTTGGGGCTTACAAGGCTTACTACGCCTCAAGCGAAAACGACATTTTTAAGATTGAAGAAATTTATCCTTCAGGCCAGGATGTTTTTTCTGATAATATTGAATTTGACGGTGAAGTCCTTGAAACTATCTCTGGCGGCGGAATTTCAGTGCAGCATGTTCTGAGAGAATATTTAAACGCGCCTTCTTTAAAACAGCCCGTTATGAGAATTGTCGTTCCGGTTCATCATATGCAAAAGCTGATTGGCGCAATAGTTTTGCTAAGTTATCAAAAGCGTGAGTTGTCTGAAGAATTAGAAATTCTTGAGGCGATTTCGTCCCAGCTTGGCAGCGCAATTATTCGTGCGGAACTTTATCAAAAAAATATTAAAACCGTTGAGCAGCTCAAAAATGCCCTTAAAGAATTAAAAGAAACTCAAATTCATCTTATAAATTCCGAAAAAATGGCGTCTTTAGGGCAGTTAGTTGCCGGGGTTGCACATGAAATTAATACGCCTGTCGCTTCTATTAAGTCAAACAATGCAATTTTGGCAAAATTTATTCCGCGGATTGAGGACGGGGAAATATCCTCGATACTTGCTGATATCAATGAGATTGACCGAGAAGCAATTCAGCGGATTAGCCATATGGTTACATCTTTAAAAAAATTCGTGCGGCTGGATGAGGCAGACCTTCAGGATGCGGACATTAACAAAGAGCTGGACTTAACTCTGGACTTGATTAGACACGAAACGAAAAACCGGATTAATGTTGTAAAAAACTATGGCGAAATACCTTTAATAAAATGCTATCCGAATATGCTAAATCAAGTTTTCACCAATATTTTGGTGAACGCTTGCCAGGCAATTGAGGGGTGCGGAACTATAACAATTACAACATCATATGTACCGAAAACTTTGACTGTGAGTATAAAAGACACCGGAAAAGGCATTGAAAAATCTGAAATTGATAAAATTTTTGCAGCCGGATATACAACAAAAGGAGTAGGCGTCGGAACAGGACTTGGTTTGGCGATTTCTGCAAAGATAATTGAGAAACATAAAGGCGAAATTATCGTAAACAGTGAGCCCGGGATTGGAACGGAGTTTATTATTACTATCTGTAGTGAGTAGTATTTGTTAAAATATGTTACAAATTTTGTCCGTTTATTATTGAATGTTATCAATCTTTAAAAAAACAATCGTACAATTTGAATAAATAATATAACTGACTAAGGACAGATTTTGAAAAATGTGTTATATTGTTAGTATAAAGTGTGAGTGTTACCCTTTATTAAAAATTCACACAGATACCTCAGTAAAAGATAAAGAAAGAAATTAAAAAATATTGTTAATAAATATTAATATAAGTAGGTAAAAAAGGCAATAATATTCTGACCAATTTTTTTATAGAAATATAAGTGTGTAGAATATTTTTGTAGTGTCGGAGGAAAGTGAATGACAATCAGTGTTAACAGCAAGAAAAAACAAGTAAAAAAATCTTTTGATGAATTATTAATAGATTTGAAAACAAGTAATTCTGAAAAAGTCAGATATAATGCAGCTCGTGTTCTTGGCGAAATGGGCGATTCTAAAGCTGTTGAACCGTTAATCGATGTTTTAAAACATGACAAAAACGGCTCAGTTAGACTTTATGCAGCCCGCGCTCTTGGTGAATTGGGCGACTCTAAAGCTACTGTTCATTTAATTGAATCCTTAAGAGAAGATAGAAATGTTGATGTTCGTGTTCGTGCAGCGCGAGCTTTAGGCCGTCTTGGCGGTGCAATCGTTGTTGAACCTTTAGTTGAAGCTTTGAATGACGAAAATCCACAAGTTTGTATTACAGCAACCGATGCTTTAATTGAAATCGGCGATGTTGCAACGGACGCTTTAATCGAATCTCTTGATCATGAAAAAGTAAATGTACGCTGCGATGCAACCCGCGCTCTTGGCGAAATTGGAAACAAAAAGGCTGTTGATAGAGTAATTAATATGTTGTATGACGAATGGGTAAACGTTAGAATTTACGCTGTAACATCCCTTGGAAAATTAAACGACGTAAAAGCTGTTCCGGCATTAATCGATGTTATGAAAAACCGTAACGAAAACGAGCTTGTTCGTGCAGGTGCTGCTGCTGCACTCGGCGTTCTTAGAGACCAGCGCGCATTGCTTCCGTTGAGAGAATTGATTATGGAAGCTGAAGAACTAGGTGAACTCGAAGATACAGCTCTAAAATCATTCAAAAAAATCATGGCGGCAAATTGGCAGTCAATTCCGG
>USGC01000120.1 GCA_900554095.1 uncultured bacterium | reverse complement strand
GGGGGGGGCTCGCGGGTTTATACCGCTTAAAGGAAGAAATGTTGGGGTAGAAACCCCAACCTACAAGGGAATAACCTCAGAAGAAGTAGTAGGTTGGGCTTTTAGCCCAACAAAATCAAAGATAGCATTTACTTTAGCGGAAGTCTTGATAACCCTTGGCATAATTGGTGTCGTTGCGGCAATGACAATGCCAGCGTTAATTCAGCGGCAAAATGAAAAAGCAACTGTTGTGAAACTTAAAAAAGCTTATTCAGTTCTTGAAAACGCTTATCGCCTCGCAAAAGAAGAAAACGGCGATTTTTCAGGATGGTTTAGCGGCACAGATTGTGTGGAAAATACTAAAATTTTTGCACAGACAATGAAAAAATATCTGAAAGTATCCCAAGATTGCGGGTTTAATTCAGGGTGCCTCCCTTCGGGATATGTTAAACATCTTGATGGTACTGACTACGTAGACTATGATAGCAGAGATAATGAATACCGGATGGTTTTAGCTGACGGCACTGCTTTAATGTTTCATTTGGAGACGAATGATTATTTAACTTGCAAAAAAGACGAGCATTGCGGCAGCATAAAAGTGTTTACCGGAAATAAGAAAAGTGGATATAAATGGGGAAAAGATTTCTTTATACTCGACTTTACACACAACAGAATTATACCTCAAGGGCATTATGAGGATAGATATAGGCCTTTTGAGCAATACTGCAATATTACAGATCATAGAAGAGAAAATGGAACAGGCTGTGCGGCGTGGGTAATTTTTAACGAAAACATGGACTACCTTCACTGCCCGGAAAAACTAGGCTGGGATAAAGCGCGAAGCTGCAAAGAGTGAGAAGTATTGCGGAAACGCAATGTTTTGAAACTCGTATAACGCAGCTGAGTAAGAAGCGCGAAGCTGCAAAGAAGCCAAATAAATTACACAATAGAAAACGGGCTTTTGTGCTTTTTAATTTGCTTTAGCTTTTCCAATCTTGTTTTGACAAACTGTGCCTGATGCGATATTGGGTCGTATGAAAGGAATTTGCGGTAATATCTTTGTGCATCGGCACGTTTGCCTAATTTGTCAAAACAAATGCCTATGCCGGCATAAGCGGTTTTTTCTTCGGGATTTAACTTTATCATTTCGTTCAAAACGGTTGAAGCTTCTTTGTAGCGGTCAAGTTTCATAAGTAAAGACGATTTATGTTCGTATGCTTTTAGAAATTCCGGTGAATTTTCGATTAATTTTTGGTAAATCATTAAAGCCATATCGTATTCTTCGCAGAGTTCATGGGAAATCCCCAGTTGTAAAATAGCTTCAGGGCTGTCAGGATTGATTTGCACGGCTCGGACAAAGTTTTTTATAGCGCCGCACGCTATACCTTCTAACTGATGGCAGACGCCAAGTTCAAAAAACGCTTCATAGAAATTTTCATCTAATTCTGTGGCTTTATCAAAATACTTTATAGCTTTTGTGTTGTTTCCGAGGTGCTTGCAGCAGAGGCCGAGTCCGTAATAAGCTTTAGCATCAGCGCGTGAAAGCATTATTGCATTCAAATAGTTTGCTGCAGCTTCTTTGAAAGCCATTTTTTCTCGTAATTCATCGGCAAGTTCAAAAAAACTTTTTTGTTTTTTCTCAACCGAATGTGTCATGTATTTTGATTTTGATGTATTTTTTGCCACAGTAAAGCCTCTCATTAATATATATTATACTTTTGCCCCTTAATTCGTAGAACAATCAATAGATGTAGAGGTTTATCGGTCATTGGATTTATTATTTTTCTTATGATATAACATTGTTATGAGAAAGCTTTTAATCTTATTGATTTTAATATTAGGGATAGCGAGGGCGGAGGCTGGAAGTGATTTAATAGCAGCCGACGAAGTTAACTTGGGCAAGGTCGAAACGCAGAAAATCGAATTACCAAAATCTAACGTTAAGATGAAAGAATCTATTATAATTTCAGATGAACAGATGATGCAAGAGCTTGTTAAAATGCAGAAGGACAAGGATCTTGAAGACATTGAAAACCTCTGGAAAGGTACAGTCGAAAATAATCAGGTTATCGGATTTGCACTTAAAAAGCTTGCGACACCGGAAAGCCAAAGACGTATTCACTCATCTTTGATGGCAAAAACTCTTAACGCAATAATTGCGGGAGCTTCTTTTGCGCCAATGATGACCGGGGCGGATTATCTTGTGCAGTCGTCTGCTTTTGCGGCCGGAAGATTGGCGCAAAACCTTATTAACAGAAAAAATATCCCTCAGGAAATTCCTCTGACGGATACTGAGTTGATTGAACTTGCGGGACTTATTGAGAACTTGCAGGACAAGATTATTGACGCGTATTACAATTACAAAAGCTCGCTGACGCAGCTTAAAGAAACACGTGCAAAGCTTCTTTTGTATAACAAAAATTACTCCAAAGCGCTTGAGACGGATGATTTGCTGGAAATAACGATTTCATCATCACTTTACGATAATATGGCGCTTGACGAGTTTTATTACATGCAGTCAGCCAAAAAGTATCACCTGGAATTGCAGCGCATGGCAGGAAAAAAGGTTGTTGATAATTTGAATTTATATCAATATAACTTCAACTCAGCCCTGGTGAAAGGAGCAGAAAAATGATTTTAAAAAGAATATTTGTATCATTACTCATTCTTTCCTTTTGCGCTCCGGCTTTTTCGGAAGTGAAGCTCGAGGATATTACGGCTCCGAAATCGCCTGCATATAGAGCCGGGCTTTCGGACGATCCTGAGAAAAAATACGTTGAAGTCAAGGCTGTAGAAAAAGAATATGTAAAAAAAGAAGAAACAGATTTTGATGTAGGCGACTTAACCTACGCTGATTTAAGCATAAAGAAAATATCTTCAGAGATTTCAAAAGAGCTTAATTATGATCAGGAAACTATGATGGGCGACTTGTCATTGTTGTGGCGCGGTGCTGCTTCAAAAAGCGACACAATAAGTTTTGCGCTGTATAAACTTGCTAATCCAGAAGCCGATAAACCAAATGAAAAATCTATAAAAAATGTTTTGACAACAATTGCCAGCATGTCAACTTTGGTAGGCGCCGGAATTGGAAACCCTTTAATCGCAACCGGTTCAATGCTTGGCGGAAACGTTTTGGGAATTATGTCGCAGGATACAAAAGCCCTCAATTACAAATACACCAGAGTTACAGATGCGGACATGATTATTCTCGTCAGAAAAATCGAGGAACTTCAGCAGACAACGGTTAATCTTTATTACAACTACATGACCGCCCGCAAAATGGTTGGGCTTCTTGATAAAGTCGTGCTTCAGCGCAAAAAGAATTACGATGCAGCGCAGAATGAATCAAGAGAAGTTATAACAATTACCGACGCCTACTACCGCTCAGCACTCGATGAACAAACAAAGGCAAAATCCGAATATATGGCAAAACGCGCGGCACTTGAACAGTTTGTCGGCAATGAAACATTTAAAGAATTTGAAAAAGTTCTCGCCGACCGTGATAAGGAAGAAAACAAAAAGTAATGAAATTCATACCATATGCTGTTAAATCCGGACGCGAAAATATGCAAACAGATTCTGATTTGCTGGATTTCGCTATTGAAAATAAATTACAAGAGCCTATTTTCAGGCTTTACGGCTGGGCTCCGGCATGTATTTCGCTTGGACGAAATCAAAAAAGTGATTTTTTGGATATGGAATTTCTAAAGAAAAATAATATTGATGTTGTACGGCGCTTAACAGGCGGGAGGGCGCTTTTGCATGATAAGGAGCTTACATACAGCTTCATATGCCCTTTTTCGTTTTTAAAAAACGGCGAAAACGTTGGGGGGTCTTACAAAGAGATTTCGCAAATTCTCATTGATAAATTAAAAGAAATTGAAATAGATGTTGATTTTGGTACCTCAGCGGAGGTAAATACCAAATTTGATTACTGTATGCTGTTATCAACGGGCGCGGACTTGTGTTATAAGGGGCGAAAACTTATAGGGTCTGCTCAATGCAGAAAAAATGGTTATATCTTGCAGCACGGCTCGATTTTAATGGATTATGACAAATCGCTTTTGGCGAGAATTTTTAATGAACCTGCTGATATTTCAAAGATTATTTCAATTAAAGAAATTGACCCAAGTTTGACCTTAGAGCGCTTAGTATCTGTATTTTCGTCATTGTAAAGGATTGTTACGAAAAGTATTTTTAAAAAGCAATTCCAGGCGAAAAAAATCCTTTATATAAGTACGGGGAATAAAACATTTAAGGAGACGGAAATGGGACCTTGGGAAATCAGCAATTTATTTAGCAATGTTGGTATCTATCCAAACATAGACTTCATGCTGCTAAGCCCTTCACACATTGCGTATACAAATCCGTTATTTGCATTTAATACAAGTCCAATGCCGTCTGGGGGATTGACCGAGGAGGCAGCACAACAAGCTAGGGAATACGGCCGCAATCAGGCTGCGATTGTTCAAGCCAACATGGCATACTCAGCTTCAACAACGAAGCTTGACAGTCTGAAAAATAAAACCGAACAGCTTATGAAGACAGAAGGTTTGACTGCTGAACATAAAAATCAGCTTAATCAGGTTTTGAAAGCAATAGAAAAATTAAGACAAGATTTAGAGGCTTGTAAAAATGATTTAAAAACAGAAAGCGACAAAGCAGCAGTCGCAGATGCAATGCTTGGCATACAGCAGACAATAAATGAGCTTCCTAAAGCAGTTGCAAAGCTTGCAGAAAAAATTCTTGCAGAAGTAAAAGCCGGAAACACCAGCGATGATAACACTGAGGTTGTAGATGATGACGACGCAGTAGACGATACACAGGGACATTCGCAGGCGGATGATGCTTCTAATGACGACCAGGCTTCACAAAATACAAATTCAAATACAGCTTTAGGTACGCAATCTTCTCCAATAGCTTCTAAACCAAAAGCTATCCGCACAATTGTAAGATCGCTTTACAGTGCGGTTGATGGTATGGGTACAAACGTTGAGTTGTTAGACAGTGCAATGTCAAAAATTAACAAAGACAACGTTATAGACGTTTTGAATTCCTGGAACACCAGTATCGCGCCTTTGTACGACGGCGAAACTCTTGTAGAAACTCTCTACAACGAAACTAAGCTGATGTTTTCCAGAGATAAATACACAAATCAGCTTGTGGATGCCTTGCAGGAAAAAGCCGATGAAAAAGGTATTGATATAGATGAAGAAGTAATGGCGATAATTTCAGCACAAAACTCCTTCTTCGGAATTGGTTCAAACCAGAAAGTTTGGGAAAATATCCAGAAAATTCACGAAAAACTTGGCGGCATCCCTCCAAAATCTAAAAATGAAATAGATTTGCCAGAGGAGGCCGAAAAACAAGAAAAAGCAGAACAGGCAAAAGATAAAAAAGCAGCCTAGCTTTTTTGAAAAAAGATATAATAGTGATTCCTCAAAAATATTAGGTGAAAGTAAACAAGAAGAAAATGAGCAAAAAGTTAGTGTAAGTAGGAAATGCCCCGCAAATAACCGGGGCTTTTTTATTAGGACTTGAAAAATTCCGGCAAATAGATTATAATATAGTTAAAGAGTTAAAAAGGAGGTAAAATACATGAATAGACGACAATCGTTGGGGGGGGATTTGAGCTGGATACGTCCTATGAAATACGTAGGTATCT
>USGC01000119.1 GCA_900554095.1 uncultured bacterium | reverse complement strand
CCCTTTTAAACTTTTTAACTCTTTAACTTTTTAACTATTATCATTATACCATCTTTTTTAAATTTTTCAAGTCAACCGCACCTTGGCGGAAAATACGGACTTCATCTTCAAAAACTCCTGCAACAGTAGATTCCAGGCCCGCGCATTCGCACCCGTAATCCTTTATAATCAAATCCGCTAAGCCGGACATGTTGTCGACGGCTTGTTCGTAAGTTTTTGCGCTCGGCTGATGTGAAAGGTTTGCGCTCGTAGTTGCAAGTACATGTCCCGGCACAACTTCGCAGATTTGACGGAAAATTTCGTTATCCGGCACACGAATTCCAACTGTATTCATGCCGGACGTTACGTAATCCGGCGTAGCAGCACTCTTTTCAAGCACAAGTGTTAAAGCCCCCGGAAAATATTTTTTCATCAAAATATGCGCTTTTTTCGGCATTGGCTTTACATATTCAAGAAGATGAAATGCTTCATTTGACATTAAAATTAATGGCTTTTGAGCCTCACGTTTTTTTATATCATAAATTTTTTTTACAGCTTTTTCACTGTTTACAAGGCACCCGAGGCCCCAGACAGTGTCTGTAACAAAAGCTATTACACCGTCATTCTCAAGTATTTGTTTAATTTGTTCTTTATTTTCCAGCATCTTAACACCTCCGGCAAAGTTATTTAAGTAATTTATTTTTTAATCTTTGCGCCAATTCTACAGCGTATTCCATCCTAAAAGCCAAGTTCAGGCCTGTATATACCCCTAAACATACAACTCCTACCGCCGTAATTTTTAAAATTTCAAACAGTGCCTTTGGCAGGTGAACGCCTTTATCAAAGCCGACTGCCACAAACATACACACCGCAAAAGTAATTACACCCGCTAATATCATTTTCCAAAGATTAAGAAAAAGTTCTTTGTAATTCATTTTTGCTTTTTTAGAAATCAAAACACCCAAAGCTATTGCGTTAAAAAGGGTTACCAGGGAGCTTGAAAGCGTAATTCCTCCTATTCCCATGCCTATTTTATTTATGAACAACACATTCAGTAAATATTTCAAAACAATAGACGAAAACGCAATTATAAAAGGCGTTTTGGAGTCGTTAAACGAGTAATAAACCCTTGTAATAGAATCCCTGAATACGTAAGGCAAAATTGAAAAAGACAAAAACCAAAGCGCTTCAGCAACCATAAATGTAGCATTGGCGTCGAATTGACCGCGTTCAAATACGAGACTTACGCCGTCCAATCCGACTGCAAAAATCCCGATAATTATAGGAATTGCACCGAAAAACAGAATTCCAACGCCTTTATTAAAATACCTTTTTACACCTTCAATATCGTTCTCCGCCACAAGTTTTGAAAAAATAGGGAACAAAGGCACAAGAAAAGCTGTAACAAGAATTCCCACCGGAAACTGGAAAATTCTGTTTGCGTAACCTATTGCTGTCCAGGCCCCCTCCCGCAAAGACGATGCAAAAAACATATCTACATAAATATGAATTTGACCGACCGTTGAGCTTAGCACAGCCGGAAAAAGCAATTCACAAATATTTTTGAATTCAGGATTGTGAGTAATATTCAGATTAGGTTTGAACTTAAACCCAAGCCGACGTATTTTTGGAAATTGCAGAAGAAATTGACAGATTGCACCAATTGTTGTCGCCACGGCCAAAACAACGCCGTTACTGTCATTCTTGATTAAAATTACCATTAAAATTATTACAAGGCTCATGACAATCGGCGACAGGTTTGGCAGCATGAATTCGCGGTATGTAATCAGAAGCCCATAATAAATCCCCACAATTCCCCCGATTACAAATACCGGTGTCATTATTTTCAAATGCAGGGACGCAAGCGAGATTAACTGCGGCGCGCCTTCTGAAATTATCAAGCTCATTATCTGATCTGAAAATACAAAAAACAACAAGCTCAATACTGTAAAAAATATTACACTTGAAGTCAAAAAGGTATTATAGAGTTTATTCACAAATTCCGACGGTTTTTCTTTTAAGCTTGGAATAAGTTTGGAAAACACAGCCACCGTTGCGCTATGAAACGGGCCGCCTACACCGCCGAGCAAAATTATCGCAAGCGAGGGGATTTGATAGGCGTAAAAGTATGCATCAGAAACCATTGAGGCCCCGTAATAGTTTGCAATAACCACGTCCCGCACAAACCCTATTAACTTTGAAAATACTGTAACTACTGCTATAAGCCATGCGGCTTTTAATACTGAAGTTGTTTTTACATCACCAGATATCGTCTGTTCCATCACTCTTTACCACTTCGACAAATAACCTTAAAGCTTTTTTATCGCCTTCTTCCAGCGGATAGTAGAAGGTTATTGTATTCATCCCTTTATCTAAATACTTTGATATATCTATTTCACAAATTCTTTTTGCTGGCAGAAGGCTTTTGGGCAAATCAAAAGAGACTTCGCGCCCGTTAATTACAGCCGTAAACTTAGCCGCTTGGAATTTGTTATCAACAATAATCCGAGCTTTTTTATCTCTGCTGTAAAACTGTTGAGTAACAGCCTGCTGAGCACTGTTTGAGGAAATTATAACCGGTTTTGTGCCAAGAGTAATTCCCGCATAATAGTGCTGAAGAATTTTTTCATACGGAAGTTTAAGCTCGCTGCCCATAAATCCCGCGCCAAACTGGCTCATTCCAACGCCGTGGCCGTATCCTCCGCCGTATGCTTTTATGGAAATCAAGTCCCCTATTTCGTTTGCAGTATGTTCAAAAACGACATTAGCACTTGGCAGCGCTTTGCCGTCTTTGGTAATCAAGCGGCGGATTACGAGTTCTTTATAAACTTTTATATTTTGTGAATTCGTTACTATTTCAAGTTCAACAATTTTGCCGGATTCGCCGCGCTTGTGGACAATTATTTCTTTTAAAGTATCGAGTTTGTCGCCTTTTTTGAAAGCCGGCTTTACAAAACCTGTTGAAGATTGTGTAACAAGTGTGCTTTCAAGGTTTTTGCGAAGTTCTTCTGCTGTCCACTCTCTTTCCCACCTGAAATACGGTGAGCGGATATCGTATGAATCCGGGCGGGATTTGTAATATTCGTAAGCAGCTTCTTCTGTATTCAAAGGTGTTTGAGAGAGAATGTCCGGCCTTGCAATCAAATACGGCTTGCCTTCGGACGGAAAATCTTTTGTAGAAGGGTCAGAAAAAGCATTTGAGTAACTTTCGGTATAACCGCCCGCGGTTGATGAATACAAGGCTAAAATCATATCCCAATGATATAATGCAACAATTCCGGCCGTTTCTTCTACAGCACGGTTAGATAGCGGATTTTCAGTATTTGCACCATAGTAAACTTGGCTTGCAACAGAATCTACAACATCATAATTTACAGAAGATTTTGTTCGCGGTGTCAGGACGTAATTTCTTGCTGCAACACTTTGCGCTTTTAAGGCTTCTAAACCAAAGCGCACCGGCATTTCATTAGGGACAACGCCTTTCAAATAATCTTCAACCTCAATTAGATTTATAAGATTAAACCTTTTATCATTCTTTTTCACAAGCTGAAAAGCTCCGTGATAAATTGCAGGTTTACCTGCACGCTTAAGGCCTTTAACGCCCAAAAGTCCTTGCGGACATGTAAACGTAACAGGGCCGGCCACTTCATCAATTATAGAACCGTCCGAACGATATATTGAATACGTTCCATTGTCGAACTTTACGTGGATATTTTCATTCGGATTGTATGTGCCCAAGATTGAATTTTCGTTATAAATCTCGATTGTATCCGTGCCGTAAATGTAAATTTCATTATAATCATAATTTTTAAACCCAGTATCACTGAGGCCTACGCGCACAATTTCTGAAATAGGAACGTTTTTTGCCGTACGCATTTCGGCTTCCCGTGCGATTTGCATTGTTGCAGCCGGGATATTTGGTGTGAAAGAAGCTTGTGCCGGAAGGATTACGGCGGAAAAAGCCAGACATGTAAGTATCAATTTATTAAAGTATTTCATAGCAATTATTATATAACAAAACAAAAGAAAAGGCACCACATTGTTCAGGTGCCAGATTATAACAAAAAGATTTCTTTTTTAAAACTATTTACCGTAAAGAACAGCACGGCCAGCATCTGTTGACGGCAATATGGTCTGATCATAGAATACAACCGGATAAAGGTCTGTCGGGTTAGAAACTACGCAGTTATCACCGGAAGTATTCGTATCGCAAGTAACAACTTTGTTCGGAGATTTCGCCCCGTTTACGTCAATAATACCATAGCATTTGTTGGCTGTAATTGTCGTTGTAGCATCTCTACAATCCTTAGCTGTTTTCGGGAATGAGAAAGCGATACCATCATTGAAGTAAAGTATATAGTTACTTCCACTATTACCAAACGTCGTAGCAGCACCATTAGTGTGTCCAGAGCCAAGACTCGTACTAATAAGGTTGTACTCTGAACCTGTACCTGTTTTAATAACGTTCATTCTGTTTTTCAACATAGTGTAAATAGATTGATCTGCCGTACCAGTACCAGTTTCAGAAGCCTGGCTTAAGTCATAATCGTCAAGAGCTACGTTCATAACGATAGCCTGACTTATTACTGACAATGCTTTTTTGTAAGCAGTTTTGTACTGCGCGCCATTAGTTGAATTCATCAACGTAGGCATTGTCATTGCGGCAACAACACCAATAATACCCAGAGTAATTAAAACCTCCGCTAACGTAAATGCTTTCATTTTTGTCATAATTCTTTTACCTTTCTTTTTTAAAACTATGCACAAATATCTCTTCCTGACCAACTGTTTTAAAATGCATCTTTTTCAACTAATCCCTTATGCCCATCAAAACAACTCTTTTGGTGCAGGTTTTTGGAACTATTTGTTATACACTTATTTTATATCATTATTAAGTGATTGTCAAGTAGTTTTAAGTATTGATTACGCATTTTGTAACAAAATTACGTGATTATGTTGCTTATTTTTACATGAGAAATTAGTTATAATACAAAAAATGGACAATAAAAAATTATTAGGGAAACGAATTAAAGAAATACGAAAAAGCCACGGATATACACAGGAGCAGTTATCAGAGCTTATCGGATTAGAAACGTCCTCTCTCAGCGGGATTGAGTCGGGCCGATTCTTTCCGTCGCTACACGTGCTTGATAAAATGTCCTCAATTATGGAAATTCCGCTTGTTGAATTTTTCAACTTCTTCTCTGTCGATATCCCCCAAAATCTCGATGAAGAAATATCAAAAATTATTTCCTCTCAAAATAAAGAGTATAAAAAAATCCTCTATAAACTTCTTAAAGCTGCATTTTGATTGTATACAGGTCTATTTCAGTTCCCAGGTTGTGCCTTCTTTTGTGTCTTTAATGATTATACCCTCATCATCAAAGACACTGCGGATTTTATCGGCAATTGCCCAATTCTTTTCATCACGGGCTTTTTTGCGATACGCAAGAATTTCGTCCATAGAGGTGAAATTTTCCCCGAGTTTTTCAGAAACTCGTTCTACAACTTTAGCCAATTCCTCTTGTGAAAGCGTTGCCCTCTCAAAACTAAATCCAAGTATACCTGCCAGTTTATAAAGAGTTGTAAAAGCGCCTTCTTCACCTTTGTTCGCCCTGTTTGTCAGATCA
Organism: uncultured bacterium; assembly: GCA_900554095.1. Classification (GTDB taxonomy): domain Bacteria; phylum Cyanobacteriota; class Vampirovibrionia; order Gastranaerophilales; family Gastranaerophilaceae; genus Scatenecus. The sequence continues at coordinate 47 of USGC01000119.1, read as the reverse complement.
AAAAGCACGGCAAGCGCGCGCGACGTGTTTAAATCATCGTCCATAGC
>USGC01000118.1 GCA_900554095.1 uncultured bacterium | reverse complement strand
GGCTTAGCAATAAGCCGGCTTTTTTTATTCAGAGAGAGCTCTCATCATCTTTATCTCCGGCAGATCCAGATTAGCCCGACAAATAATCATTCTTCCCGGTGCTGTAATTGCTTCCCGCTGCAATTCCCGCGCAATATTTTCTCCCATTTGCATTGGGTTTTCCAAAAGTGCGCCATATATCAATGCCATACGGATTGCCTGCTCTATTTCCCGGGAATATTCCAGTGAAAAAATACATATTTGATGTTGCCGCCCCGCTTCTATTGCGCCTTGTCGCAAATATAAAGCTGCCTGTGCCTTATGCTACAGGCAGCTTTTTTTTAATTCAGCTGCGTACTTTTGATAATGCACGACGGGTGGCAGATTAAAGACGATTACCCGGCCAAGTATTAAATAAAATTAACATAACGTGATTTTTCTTTTTGCCTTTGCTATTATATTAAAACACGAAACGCGGAGGGAAAAATGAGAAAACCTAATATCGCTATTCTCGGCGCCACAGGTGTTGTAGGACGCGAAATTACACAGATTGTTGATGAATTAAAAATTGATTTTAATGAAATAAAGTTTCTTTCAAGCGCAAAAAGCGCCGGAAGTGAAATCGAATTTCAGGGTAAAAAATATACGGTCGAAGAAGCTAAACCTGAAAGTTTTGATAATGTAAATATCGTCTTGGCTTCAGCTGGCGGCTCAACTTCACAAAAATTTGCGCCGGAAATCGTTAAGCGCGGCGGCGTTCTTGTCGATAATTCAAGCGCTTTTCGCATGGACAAAGACGTTCCGCTTGTAATTGCGTACGTTAACGATGAGGATTTGAGAAAGCACAAAGGGATTATTGCAAACCCCAACTGCTCAACTTCTCAGTTAATGCTTGTTTTAAAGCCATTACATGAAAAAGCGAAAATCAAGAGGCTTATTGTATCAACATATCAATCAGTTTCAGGGGCTGGCTTGGCTGCGATAAACGAGCTTACGGACGATACAAAAGCAAATCTTGCGGGCGAAAAGTTTGAAAACAAATGTTTCAAAAAACCGATTTCTTTTAACATAATCCCGCAAATCGATGTATTCTGTGAAAACGGTTACACAAAAGAAGAAATGAAAGTTACAAACGAAACAAAAAAAATTCTTCATCTTGATGAAAACACGCCAATATCCTGTACAGCGGCACGTGTTCCGGTGTACAGAGGCCATTCAGAAGCCGTTGATATTGAATTTGAAAACCCGATTACACCCGATGAAGTTCGTGAGATTTTGAATAATTCTTTCGGTGTCAAAGTTATCGATAACCCTGATAACTTTGAATACCCGACAACACGCGATGCTGCGAATGTTGATCCTGTATTTGTCGGACGTATCAGAAAAAATCTGGCCTTTGATAACGGTATTTCGCTCTGGTGCGTTGCTGACAATTTGAGAATAGGCGCAGCGTTGAATACCGTTAGAATAGCCCAAAAGCTTATCGAGATGGGTTTGTACTAAATATTTAAGAAAAAAGGATAATCTTGAATTATCCTTTTTTTGTAGTAAATTAAGTGTTGAATATACATTTAAACGGGGAGAAAATAAAAATGCCAAAAATAAATGGTATAATTTGGACTAATACTGAAAAGTTAGATAATTTACGCCGGCAATACAAAGGTTTAAAAGTTCTAAACAAAAAATCACTAATGAGAAAATTACCCTATGATGCACCATTAGACACATACCATACAAAAAGAAAAGAAAATAACGTTCTGCTAATTCTTGATTCACTTGTAAATTTGACAAAATGGCGGCGCGAAAATCTCTCACAAATTAACAGGATACAGGGATATAGACACTAGAAAGGCGAAAAATGGAAAACAAAAATATACTTTTACTCGACAAAGAAAAAAATAAAGAAAAAAACGAAACAGAAAAGAAAAAGGTTGATATACCGCGTTCAACTATTGAAATGTTGGAGCAAACTTTTCAAATGACTTAAAAATCCGTTTTATAAACGGATTTTTTTATTACTTTTTGTTAAAAAGCGGGGTTATTATTCTTTGTTTCTGGTAAAATAACAAAATAAGGAGTAATATGGGACAGATTTTAAGAAGAGAAAAAGTAGCGGAATTTGTTTCAAACTTGCACAAGAGCGGTAAAACCGTTGTTGCAACAAATGGCTGTTTTGATATTCTGCATGTAGGGCACGTAAGATATCTTGAAAAAACAAAGTCTTTTGCGGACTATTCGATTGTGCTTTTGAATTCAGACAAGTCAGTCCGCTCAATAAAAGGCGAGGGGCGGCCAATTAATAACGAAAACGACCGTGCAGAAATACTTTGTGCACTAAGATTTGTTGATTATGTTGTAATGTTTGACGAGGACAGCCCGCGGAACCTTCTGGATGAAATCAAGCCCGATGTTTATACAAAAGGCGCCGATTACACGATGCAAACTCTGCCGGAAGCCGATATTATGCGCAAAAACGGCACAAGAGTTGAATTTATAGAATTTGTTGAGGGAAAATCAACCACTAACACTATTGAGAAAATGAAAAGTAATTAAGGAGATAATTTATGAGAAGTTTTACAGTTGAAGAAATCACACATATCACGGGCGGTATGTTGACAAAGGCTCAAGACGTAACGATTACACAGATTGCGCCGCCGCTTTTGGCAGACGAAAACACGCTTGCGCTGGCTCTTGGCGAAGAAGAAATTGCAAACCTTCAAAAATCTAAAGCAAAAGTCGCACTTGTGCCGCTTGGAGTGCAAATCGACGGCTTCACTACAATAGAAGTTGAACGTCCGCGTCTTGCGATGATGAAGCTTCTCAACCTTTTCTACAAAGCCCCTGAAGTAAACAGCGGAGTTCACCCGACAGCCGTGGTTGACAAAAGCGCAAAACTCGGTGAAAACGTTCAAATCGGCCCAAATGTCGTAATTTCTAAAGATGCTGAAATCGGTGATAATACAAAAATTGTTGCAAATTCATACATCGGCGCCGGCGTGAAAATTGGTAAAAACTGCTTCTTCCATCCCGGAGTGAATATCGGCGACAGAGTTCAGCTAGGTGATGACGTAATTCTTCATCATGGCGTTTCATTGGGCGCTGACGGCTTCAGCTTTGTAACAGAAAACCCTGACAACATTGAACAAGCAAGAAAAGAAGGCGCGATTAAAGAAGAAAATATTCAGCATAAAATTTTCAAAATTCCTTCAATCGGCTCTGTGAAAATTGGGAACAACGTTGAAATCGGCGCAAATACTACTATCGACCGCGGTACAATTGAAAATACTACAATCGGCGACGATACAAAAATTGACGATCTTGTAATGATAGGCCACAATTGCCGTATCGGCAAAGGCTGTTTGATTGTCTCACAAGTTGGTATTGCAGGAAGCTGTGTTATTGGAGACCGCGTTGTTATTGCAGGCCAGGCAGGACTTGCTGATCATATTGAAATTGGTTCTGATTCGATTGTTACAGCAAAAGCCGGTGTTACGAAGTCTTTCCCTGAAAAATCAATTATCGTCGGCATTCCGGCAGTTCCGAGAAAAGACTTTATCAAACAGCTTAAAACATTAAAAGATGCTCAGGAAATTTTCGCTAAATTCAGAAAATATGAGCCGCTTTTAAAAGAATTTGAGGAAAGCATTAACCATGACCACAATTCTTAAAGAAGTAGAAATAACGGGCAATGGCTTGATGAAAAACAAGCCTTGCACCGTAAATATTTTTCCGTCAAAAACAGGCAAAATCAGATATTTTGTAAATGGGTCAGAACCTATCGAGGCTTGTGTTGAAAACGTTGTTTCAACAGATCACTGCGTAGTTCTGGGCAACAAAAAATCAAAGGCAATTTTGACAGAACACATAACAGCAGCCCTTGCTTTCTGCGGGATTGATTCGGTTGACATCTGCATGAGCGAAAGCGAAGTGCCGGCGCTTGACGGAAGTTCAAAACAGTGGGTAGAGCTGTTAAAATCGGCCGGGACTGACAAACATTTTTTTGAAAAGCCTGACAGCTATACAGTTTCAGAGCCGGTGTATTATTTGAACGGCAAGACAAGTCTTGTTATACTGCCTGCGCCGGAGCTTTATATTTCTTATGCGGTTAATTATGACCACAAAGATTTGACCCGCCGCTGGGCGGCTTACAATCCGAAAAACAAAGAGGAGATTATAGAAGCCCGTACTTTTGGTTTTTATAAGGACTTGCGAAAATTCCAAATGCTCGGTTTTGCACAAGGGGTTACAATCGAAAACACTCTCGGGCTTCAAGAAGACGGTTATACATCGCCTTTGAGATCCGAAAACGAGCCGGTTAAACATAAAATTCTCGACCTTATTGGCGATTTGTATTTGACAGGTGTAAACCCTTTATATATGAAAGCTCAAATTCTGGTTAAAGAAGCCGGACACGCTGTTCATATTAAAACTGCAAAAATGTTGAAAGATAAATTAATCAAATGTAATTAATAGGAGATAAACAATGACTACAGAAATTAAAGAAGAGGTTTTAAGCTTTGACACTATGGATATCATGAAAATGATACCTCACAGATATCCGTTTCTTCTTGTTGACAGGATAACGGAATGCGTGCCGGGCAAATACGCGAAGGGTTATAAAAATTTGACAATGAATGAACAGTTTTTCCAAGGCCATTTCCCTGGCAATCCTATTATGCCAGGCGTTTTGCAGCTTGAAGCCCTTGCGCAGTGCTCTGCACCGATATTGATGTGTATGCCTGAATACGAAGGTAAACTCACTCTTTATGCCGGAATTGATAATGTGAGATTTAAAAACATTGTGCGTCCGGGCGATAAATTTGAAATGGAAATTGAATTAACAAAATTAAAAGGCCCTATCGGCAAATCTCATGGCATTGGTAGAGTTGACGGCAAAATATGCGTTGAATGCGACATGACTGTTGCTATGAAATAATAGACATTTTTGATTTAGAAGCATATAATAAAAGTATGAAAAAAATTCTTTTCATACTTTTTATGATATGCGGATTATTTTTTAATATTCCGGCGCGGGCACAGAGCGGGAACATTGACACAGCGATTTTGCTTTCGATGATGTACATTACGAACAATGTGCAGGAAAACGGCAGGTTTGTATACAGAAACAGTACGGACGAAAATATAAGATATTCATCGAAGTATTACAGCTCGCTTAGGCACGCCGGTACGCTTTATTCAATGTATTTGTGCGAAAAAGAACTGAAATACAATTCTTTAAAGCGAAAAAGAATTCTTGCGTCAGATTACTTCTTGAAAAATTACGTACAAAAGCTCTCAAATGATAAATATGTCGTTGTTTCAAAGCCGGTTGAAGAAGCACCGTTTCTGCTTGCGACTTCTGGCGGTGCTGGATTAGGACTTATGGCACTGTCGAATTTATATCCCGAAAAACTTATAGACATTGAAGTCTTAAAAGGACTTGGAAATTTCATAATATTTATGCAGGCTGAAAATGGTGATTTCTGGGCGAGTTACGACATAAAGAATAAAACATATTCAAATGCTCATTATGCAAGGTATTACCCGGGCGAGGCGGCCTTGGGGCTTTTATATCTTTATGACGTAAACCCTGATAAGAAATGGCTGAATGCTTCTAAAAAAACGCTTTTGCGACTTGCGAAAAAAGCTGAGAAAAAACAACAAAACAACACTGAAGGAATGACTGCCTTTTTGACGAGGGTGCTGTGGGT
>USGC01000117.1 GCA_900554095.1 uncultured bacterium | reverse complement strand
CCCCCCCATATGACTTTAAGATTTTTCAAAGATTTCATAATTCCATCCTCCATACATTATTATACAATATAATTAAAAGTTTTTCAACCATTGCGCCTACTTAACTCTTGAAAAGACTTCAACATCAACATCGTCAAAGGTGTTTGTGTTGAAATACGCACAAGAGGCAACCATAGCCGCGTTGTCAGTACAGTAGCGCATTGGAGGTGCAAAAACTTTAAAACCATCTTTTTCAAAGTCGAAAATCTTTTTGCGGATTTCTGAGTTTGCAGCAACACCGCCCGCAATTACAAGTTGATTATAGCCTTTTTCTTCAATTGCTCTTTTTAATTTTTTAGCAAGCGTCGAAGATACTGTTTCCTGAAAGCTTGCACAAATATCATTGACGGGTAATTCTTTGCCGTCAAACGATTTAACAAGTCTTAAAACGGCTGTTTTTAAACCGCTGAAACTGAAATTGTAACCATCGACTTTTGCTTCCGGAAGCTTGAATGCGTGCGGGTTACCCTCTTGTGCCAGCTTGTCAAGCCTAGGTCCGCCCGGGTAGGGCAATCCAATTAATCTTGCGACTTTGTCATAGGCTTCACCTACGGCATCATCAATTGTTTCTCCTAAAATTGTTTGTTTGGAATAGGATTCAACATCAATAATTTGAGTATGCCCTCCGCTTACTAATAGTGCCATAAATGGAGGTTTTAAATCTGTGTCAATGTAATTCCCGCAAAGGTGTGCGTTAAGATGATTTACTCCAATAAACGGCTTGTCATGGACGAGCGCAAGGGTTTTAGCCGCATTCAAGCCGACAAGCAGGCATCCGACCAGCCCTGGGCCTACAGTACCGGCAAAAGCTGTAATATCTTGCGGGGTTATTTCAGCATTTTCATTTGCCTGCTTAAACGTTTCTTCAATTACGACATTTATGCTTTCAAGGTGTTCTCGTGCCGCAATTTCAGGGATTACTCCGCCGTATTTTTCGTGTGTTTTTATTTGAGATGCAACGACATTTGCAATCACTTCACGGCCGTTTTTTACTATTGCACAAGCTGTTTCATCACAGCTTGACTCAATTGCCATAATATAATTATCATACCCGCTTTCAGGGCCTATTTCAACAGGTTTGTGCGAAAGTAATGTATTTTTTATATTTTTCATAGTATTATAATAATACTATGAAAAATATAAAAAGGGATATAAAATGATATTTTTAGATAAAACAAAGATAAGAATAGTATCAGGCCGCGGCGGTAACGGAATGGTTGCCTGGCGCCGTGAAAAATATGTTGATAAAGGTGGCCCTGCAGGCGGAGATGGCGGCAAGGGCGGCGATGTTTATTTAATTGCTGATGAAAATATGTCGACTTTAATGGATTTTAAATACAAATCAGTTTTCAAGGCTGAAAGCGGAGAGAATGGCGGGATTAAAAACTGCCACGGTCATTGGGCAAAGGATTTATATATAAAAGTTCCGCTTGGAACTGTTGTTAAAGATTTAAAATCAGGTAATATTATTGCAGACTTAGTTGTGCATGAACAAAAAGCTCTTGTTGCAAAAGGAGGCCGCGGAGGCCGCGGAAACGCGAGATTTGCTACTGCGCAAAAACGTGCTCCGCAGTTTTGCGAGCCCGGTGAGCCAGGTATAGAACGTGAACTGATTTTAGAGTTAAAGCTTATAGCAGATGTCGGGCTTCTTGGTATGCCAAATGCCGGAAAGTCTACGCTTATCAGCCGCATAAGCTCTGCAAAACCTAAGATTGCAGACTATCCTTTTACAACTCTTATACCGAATTTAGGGGTAGTAAAAGGGCCTAATGGCGATGGTTTTGTTGTTGCAGACATACCTGGCTTGATTGAAGGGGCCTCTGAAGGTGTCGGGCTTGGACATGACTTTCTCAGGCACGTGGAAAGATGTCGCTTTCTGGTGCACCTCGTCGACTTAACTGCTGAAGATCCTTTTTCAAATTATGAAAAAATCAATATTGAGCTTGCTAAGCATTCTGAAAAACTTTCAAAACTCTATCAGATTGTTGCGCTTAACAAAATTGATGCAGTTGATGAGGAAAAGAAAAATGATATGTTTGATAAATTTAAGACTGTATCAGAGGATGTATTTCTTATTTCTGCCGTAACAGGTGAAAATATTCAAGCTTTAGTTAACTTTATGGCACAGAAGGTTAAAGAAATAGAAAAACCTATTTCTGATATTGTAGTTCAGGAAGACTTGGATGCATTTAACAATGATGACAGTGAATATGAAATTACAAAGGCTGCGAAAGATACATTTGTTATTACAGGCGGAAAAGTCGGAAGGCTTGCACAAGTTACGGATGCCAGAAATACCGAGCAGGTAATTCGTTTTCAAAATATTTTAACCGGTATGGGCGTATTTGAAAAATTGAAAAGCATGAATGTAAAAGATGGAGATACGATTATTGTAGGTAATCTGGAATTTGCATATTATGCTGATGAATTTTACGGTTAGATAGCAAAAAAAATTATGCTTAGTTTTTAAAAGAGTGTTATGCGAGTAGAGAAATATAATACCCCTAAAAATTCGTTTAAAGGATTTTATGAAATAACTACGACTGTGCAGGAAAATACGCTTCTGAACAGAGGTCTTTTGGATATTGGCGGCTGCGCAATTCCACAGGCTATCATGTCGAATAATAAGGATGAAGCAATAGAAAGACTTACAGGATCAGGGCTTTATTTTGCAATGTCTATTTGTTCACCTTTTTTGATGCTGCCTTTTTTAAATAAGCACTTTTTAAAATCAAATGGAATAGTAAAAGATTTTAAAGGTCTTGAAAAACACATTATGCAAGTCTCAAAAGAGTATTTGACAAAAGATGGAAAGTATTTGGCTGAAGGTATTAGAGAAACGGCCATAGAGCTTGATAAAAAGAAAAAGGGAAACGGTAAATGCCATCAGGCATTTGAAAATATATTGAAGCGATTTAAAGGGAATGAGGACGAACTAAAAGAAAAACTGATTAATGTTCACAAAAATGTATTAAAATATGACTTTCTTTCAACAGCTTGGTTTGGTTGTGCTGTTCCGTATATAGCAACAGGGCTTACAGAAAAACGTACGCATAAAAAAGGTTTTTCTGCTGCGTTTGACATGGTAGGCCAACAGAACGTTGATGACAAAAAATATGAAAGAGAAAAACGTTATAAAATGCTTACCAGTGCAATGATTGCAACAGTTTTTCCATTAATAACTCCCAAATTGCTCATGAATTCAATTACAAAAGGCGGATTGAAGAAATACGCTTCTTTATTTAACTATACCGATGGAAAGTTTTTATCAAAAGCTATTTATGCTTTGACGTGGGCATTGTGTGATTACCCATCATCGCTTGTTTCTGCGCGCGATAAACTCGAAAGACGCGATAGAGCAATTAGAAACAGTGCACTTTTTGTAATGTTTTTCGGAGGCGATTTTGCAATAAATAACCTTGCAGGTCGTTTTTTGGATAAATATACCGGAACAAAAATCATGCAAAGGGCGGAAATATCCCCTAACTTAAAAGGAAAAGAACGCATTAAACAATTTTTTAAAGATTTTAGACTGCTGCCGCGCGACTTTTCAAAGCTGGATAATATTATGGCTTCTCCTGAAGTCATTCACAAAACCAGAAAATATGGATCTGCGCTTTACTGGTTTTCTCTGCTGTCCAATATGGCACTTATAGGGTTCGGACTTCCGGCTGTTTTAAACCGGATGCTGCGAAATACAATCAAAAGAGACAATATGGCATCTCAAAATTTATATAAGCAGCAATTAGATAAAAAATCTTTTGCAAAAATGGGATTTTAACCTTGCATTATTTATAATTATTCGTTATTATAAATCAATAAAGGGGATATCATGAAGTGTTATAAAGCAAAATGGATTTTGACAAGTGAAGATAAAGTCCTTGAGGATTATGCAATCGTAGTTGATGACGGTAAAATAACTGCTATAATTCCAAACAGCGAGGTTAATTTTGAAGAAAAAAATGTAAAAGATTTGGGGAATTCAGTTATTACACCCGGCTTTATTGATATGCTTACACAGTATCAGTACACAGACATTGGCAGGGCTAAACCGAAGTCGTTTAAAAATAAACTTAAGAAATTCTTTAAAACAATTTCAAAAAACTACAACTTTGCCGGTGTAAGCCAGAATAGCTACTCAAGAAAATGGGCTGATATTTTAAGTGATTATTTTACCCTCGACAGGGGAGAAAAAACAAAGTCTTTTAAACACGGAGTTTTAAATTCTATAATTGCGGGTACGACTTGTATTGCGCAAGTTTCTAAAGAATTTAAATACTTTGATATAATCAACACTATTCCGATAAAAAACTATCTATTTTTCGAGGTGTTTGCAGATAGTTCGGATAAGAGTAAAAAAAGGTTTAAAAACCTGCGCTCAAAGGTAGAAGATTTGATTTTCCACAAAGCTGAGAACACGCACATTGGAATAATGCTGAATTCTATATCCGGAGTGCATAAAAAACTTTGGCAACTTTTTTCCAAATACTGTCGTAAACACAATATGCTTATGATGATGCGTTTTGTGGAAGCTCAGGATGAAATAGAATGGCTGGAACACGGGTTTTCAGATATTGATATTCTTCATAAATTTATGGGATTTAGAAAAATATCGCCATATTCAAAAGATTTAACACCGGTAGAATACCTTGATAAACTTAAAGTTTTAACTAAAAAAATTATTCTTGCAAATGCGAATTTTGCAGACGAAAGAGAGCTTACAGAGCTTTCTCAAATCGGTGTTAAGTATATTTATCAGCCGTATTATTCTGAGGAAATTTGTAATAAAAAGCTGGAATTTTCTGAGGTTTTAAAATATTTTAAAGGTAACTTCGGTTTTTCAACACAAAGCTTTGCAAAAGAAAAGTCTTTTAGTCTTTTAAAACTTGCAAATACTGTGAATGCTGATGTTAATTTGCCTATAGAAGAACTTATAAAATACTTGACAATATATCCGGCAAAAATTTTGCGTCTTGATAATCTTACAGGCTCGATTGCGGTTGGTAAAGATGCGGACTTTAACGTATTCACTTTGGAAAAAGACGAAACATACACTGCCTTGAATGAAAAATTTATGCCGTACGCGACGTATTCAAAAGGTAAAAAACTCGTGAAGGCCGGTAATGTGAGGTTTACGCTTTGACAATAATTAATGAAAAGTTTATAGTCCATACAAAGGGCAATACAGAAATTATTGATATAACACGAAATGTTCAAAATTGCGTTTATAAGCATAATTTGCAAAATGCAGGCGTACATGTTTATGTTGCGGGAAGCACTGTTTCTATAACAAATATTGAGTTTGAACCCGGTTTGCTTGTTGATTTGCCGGAAGCATTGGAAAAGATAGCGTCAGTAGACGCTGATTATCATCATGACGATACCTGGCATGATGGCAATGGTTATGCGCATGTTCGCGCCTCAATTGTCGGGAATAATACATATGTTCCTCTAATTGACGGAGCATTACAGCTTGGGCAGTGGCAGCAAATTGTTCTTGTTGATTTCGACAACAAAGCCAGAACACGTGTTGTGTATGTGCAGATAATTTATTAGTGGCACTTGAAAAATTTCACGGAATAAGTTATAATGGAGTTAATAAGTTAAATAGGAGGTAAAATACATGAAAATACAGCAATCTCAGGGGGGGG
>USGC01000116.1 GCA_900554095.1 uncultured bacterium | reverse complement strand
GAGGGCTCGCGGGTTCGTACCGCTTAAAGGTAAAAAATTAGACCACTTGCAAACTGACCAAAATAATGTTATAATGAATAATAAGTTTAGCAAGCGTGAGGTCAGTATGAAAAATTCATTTACATTAGCGGAAGTCCTAATTACTCTCGGCGTAATCGGGATAGTAGCAGCATTAACATTACCGGCATTAATCCAACATCATAAAAAACAAGAAGCAACCGCGCGGTTGAAAAAGTTTGTAAGCTCCATGGAGCAGGCCATAATGCTATCAGAAGTAGATAACGGTTCTGCCTTATATTGGTCTAAAACTGGTATTATATGGAACGAAGATGGATCAGATGTAGTTCCTAGCGATCAAAATGCAGCCATAAATCAATGGTATAATAAATATTTAAAAGATTACTTAAAAACTGTACGTATAGAGGCCACAATTCCTAATGATCCATCTCAGATGCGGGTATATTTTGCAGACGGTTCGACTCTTAAGTTATATAATGGAGGTTGTGTAGATATGCGCTATGACGTAAATGGTGAAAGAAAACCAAATGTACTTGGGCGTGATATTTTTACTTTTCTGCTATGCCTTCCTCCTCACAATGCTACTTGGCACGTATTAACTAATGGCAAGGTTTTTGGCGCTTTTGATGAGAGATTTGCGACAAGCCGCGAAGAAGCTAAACGTTTATGTGTTTCAGATAGTCGTTCTTATTGTACAAACCTTCTGCAATTCGACAACTGGGAATTCAAGGATGATTATCCGTATAAATTATAAGTATACAAAAAAGCCCGTATTTTTACGGGCCTTTTTAATATCTCTTTTTATTGTTGATTAAACTAATTCTGCAATTCTTTGAGCATTTTTAGAAGCGATTTCAACTAATTGTTTTGAAGTTGCCATCATTGAAAGCTCTGAATTAAGTTTGTTAATGCAAGAACCGCATCCAATAGCGCTTGCACCTGCTGCAAAAGCAAAAGGAGCTGTTGTAGGATTTATACCTGTAGCTGTCATAACAGGAAGTTCTACATTTCTAACAAGCTCAACTGTATTTGAAATTGTTAATTCAACTCTTTCCATCAAACCTCTAACACCTGTAGCAGGATCTTCTTTTGCAAAGTGGCCTTCAGTTTGAAGCAAGTCAATGCCAAGTGTTTCAAGTTCTCTTGCAAGTGTAATTTGTTCATTGATTTCTATTTCACCAGGAATTGTTACAGAGAAAAAGATTTCTTTTCCATTTAAAAGTTCCAATGTTTGTTTTGTCAATCTCAAAACTTCGTCAGCAGTAAATGTTTTTCCTGTTTTATATAAAACATCAAAGTTGCCTAATTCAATTGCATCAGCGCCGAGTTCAGCCGCACGGCATAATTCTTCAGGCACAATAGATGATACAAATACAGGCATATCAGTCATTTCTCTAACCATTTTAACGATATTTTCGTCAGCACAAATATCAACTGCGCTGGCGCCTGTGTTTTCGGCAGCAGCAACTACTTTTCTAACGCTTTCTACGTCAAAGTTGTCGATACCTGCAATAACTTTTACTGCTCTTTTTTCTTCTAAATGTTTTTTAAATAAGTCAATTCTAGTCATTATAATTCTCCTTCTGATTTCTTCTGAATTATACATTAAAATCTTAATAATTTCAATAACTAACCTCAAAATTTATCTTTAGACAAGTGAAATTAAAAGCAAAACATTGATAATATAAATACGAGGTGAATATGATTAAAAGAATAATTCTGGTTTTTACAGTGCTAATAATGGGTTTGAGCGCACCAAATATGGTTTATGCGCAAAACTACGACAGAGAAGAACAGATTAACATTTCAGTTTATGAAAAACTAAATCCGGCCATAGTTTCAATTGATGCAACCTTAATCGACGGAGTATCAGCGAGTACCGGCTGTATAGTTTCGGCTGACGGGCTTATTCTTACAGGCTCTCATGTTATCGACGACTGCAAAAGCGTTGAAGTTACAATGTATAACGGTCAGGTATACAAGGCAAAAGTAGTGAGTAAAATGGGCAAAAACAAAGACTTGGCGCTTTTGAAAATTGAACCTAAATCCCCCTGTCAAACTGTAAAATTCGGCGATTCACAGACAATCAAGGTTGGGCAAAAGGTGCTTGCAATCGGAAATCCCTTTGGCTTTGCAGGAACCCTGACTTCAGGAATAATTTCCAGAATAGACTATAACAAAAATAAAATTCAAACAGACGCTGCCATAAATCCCGGATGTTCAGGCGGCCCGCTTGTCAACACTGCCGGTGAAGTTATCGGCATAAATCAATCTATTTACAATCCTGATAACAATATTTCAAACATCGGCATAGGCTTTGCAATTCCTATTAATGATGCTAAAAAATTTATTGAAGCTACAAAAATTTCTAAAAAATAATTATTTGTTAAGAAATTTTACAAAGAGTTTTTATATTTAAAAAGCCCGGCAGCACTGGCTTTTTGAATGTTCAGCTCCACAATGTGATTAACTCCTTGTCAATTATTTTCTACAAAAATACTTTATCAAAGTATAAGAAACAAATCGGGGAAAATTATAAATTTAGGAAAAGGAGTTACTATGGGAGTACCAGAGATTTCAGCACACGCAGTGCAAAGTCAACAAACAAAATTGCCGAAACTTGATCCGGCAAAAGCAGATTTACCTTTAAACACAAAATTTGCATTAGCAAACGCACTTGCAAATCCGAAATCTGCACCGACCAAAATGGAAGAATATGTCCAAGGCTGGAAAGATGATTTTAAAAATGTAAAAGATGCTCCAACGCTTTTCAATGCTGTTGTAAAAAGAACAAACAAAGGGTTTCAATCAATAGATGCAGCAACCGGCTTGCCGCAAGGTACAACAGCTAAAGCTTGGGGTGTTGCAGCAGCCCTTTCCACTGGTGTTCCTCAAGCAGCAGCAAAAGCCGTTGCAACAGCAGGAACCTCGCTCACTGCCTCTCAAGCTGTTACCACAGTAGGAGCTCTCGTCGGATCATCAGCAATGGCCGGATGTGATAAGATTTTACCGACAGAAGAGCACAATCACTATGAAGAGCTTCCTGTCGATACAGTTACGGAAGAAAAATATGTTGAAAAAGTTGTAGAAAAACCGGTCTATATTACTCAGTGGAAAGATTCAATTGTTCACGATACCATAGAAATCCCTGGTAAAGATTCAATAGTTCATGATACGATTAAAGTTCCAGAGCCTTATCCGGTGCCGGTTCCAACACCGCCTGAAACAATTCTGGTAAATAAAGAATTCCATTCTGATGTTCCGGAAAAAATTAAAGAAATAGTTAAAGACTTAGCAGGTAAAGACACAACCGGTATTGGTGAATTTGTTTACGGTATAAATTACGAAGATTCCAAAAACTATACGCTTCACCAAATGCGCTGGGATGGCGGACGTACAAGCCGAGATGGCGATGTCTATGTTATGAACGGTATTGGTACAGTCTGGTCTGATGAAGACGAAAATTACGTTCTTGGTAAAAACGAAACATTCTATAAAAATGAACTTTATACAAACAGCGGCGATTTAGCAGCAGCAAAAAATAATCCGCGCGGCGAAATCAACGCAAATTCAAACGGCTCATCAAACTGGTATATCTTTAATCCTGATAACGCATACGCTCAGCCAGGCTTCTGGGAAAGACAGCTCCCTGAAACAATTACAAAAGTTGATGATTCAACTTATAGAACGTCAAGCGGATTCATCCTAAGAAAAGGCGACAAAGAAGGCACTATTAATGTTGTTAACCCGCAAGGCGCAGATTGGGATTTACTTAATGTCGATATCATCGGCGGAGATGACGCAAAAGATCCTCAATAACGAAATTTCTTAGTTTAAATAAATATAACAGACTTATCATATGATAAGTCTGTTTCTTTTTTTTTCGTGTTATAGTTATAAAGTAGGTTAGAGGAATAAGGAGGAAATTATGACAGAGTATGTTTATCTAAATGGTGATTATGTAGACGTTACAAAAGCATCAATACCTGTTAGAACCCATGCCTTTTTGTATGGTACAGCCGTATTTGAAGGTATTAGAGCGTACTGGAACGAAGAAGAAAAACAATTATACGCATTCAGAGTTCCGGAGCATTACGATAGGCTTCAAAGAAGTGCGAAAATTATGTACATGCAAAGCCCTCATACAACTGAAGAATATTGCGAGATTACAAGAAATCTTTTGAAAAAAAATAATTATAAAGAAGACGCGTATATGCGTCCGACATTATACAAATCAGCACAAAAAGTGGGCCCCGGACTTTATGATAATCCGGATTCATTCTTGATTATAGCAAACAAAATGGGGGATTATATTGACACATCAAAAGGTTTGAAAGTTTGTGTTTCAAGCTGGAGAAGAAACAGCGATAACGCAATTCCGCCACGTGCTAAAGTTGCGGGTTCATACGCCAATGCAGCTTTAATTAAAACAGATGCACACAATGCAGGTTTTGATGATGCGGTTGTCTTAGATGAAGCCGGACAAGTTACAGAAGGTTCTGCTATGAACTTGTTCTTAGTCCAAAATAATAAACTTGTAACAACTATGAAAACAGACAATATCCTTGTCGGAGTTACAAGAAATACAATAATTGAATTAGCAAAAGACGTTTTAGGCCTTGAAGTTGAAGAAAGAGCAATTGACAGAACAGAACTTTATATTTCAGATGAAGCCTTCTACTGCGGTACGGGCGCTCAAGTCAGCCCAATCGTCAGCATTGATAATCGTGATTTGGGTGATGGCACAGTAGGCCCTATTGCTAAAGATTTGCAAAAATTATACTTTGACGTTGTAAAAGGCAGAGTGCCTAAATATAAAAAATGGTGTATGCCGGTTTACTAAACCAAAAGATAAGGCGGTGCAGTTGATTAATTTTTTAGGACTTTGCGTTCTTAATTTAATTAAAAGCATAAAATACGTATTAGCAAGACAAGTGAGATTTTCGGAAATCATAAATAAAGCAGCAGCAATAAGCTATGATTCTCTGCCAATCTCACTTATTATTGCATTTATTTCGGCTGCGGTTATTGCAATTCAGGTATCAAAGCAGTTTTTGATGACCGGTGCAGAAAGTTATATTGGCGGAACTCTTGCAATTGTTTTAATTCGTGAGATTGCTCCCGGGTTTGTAGCGCTTGCAATAGGGGCGCGTGCCGGAACTGCCATTTCAGCAGAAATCGCTAATATGCAAGTAACTTCTCAGGTTGATGCGATAAAAACATTAAAAGTTGATCCGGTTGGATACTATTTTGCGCCAAGGATTATAGCGGCTGCCTTAACTGTGCCCATGGTGGTTCTTCTGGCTGAATTTGTCGGCACAATCGGGGGTATGCTTGTCTCATATGGTACAATAGAGCTTCACCCAGCGCGTTATATGCATTCAGTATGGGCGTGGCTAAGTACCAGAGATATTTACATAAGTTTACTTAAGGCCTCAATTTTTGGTGGCTTAATTGCGTTAGTCTGCGCGACCCAAGGGTATGAAACCCGTGGCGGGGCAAAGGAAGTCGGCGTTTCAACAACTCAAGCGGCAATTTTATCTACAATTTACATGTTAATAGCAGATTTTTTAATAAACCTTGTATTTTATATAAAATAGTGGTATAATGATAATAGTTAAAAACTTAAAAAGGAGGTAAAAGGCATGAATAGACGACAATCCTTGGGGGGG
>USGC01000115.1 GCA_900554095.1 uncultured bacterium | reverse complement strand
CCGGCTCGCGCTATATTCTATTATGCCAAACGCCGCCGCGTCTGTCAACAAAGGCGTCGTATGCTGACCAAAATCTGAATATGCCTGTTAAACCTAATATCGCGTGTGTACAGTTCTTTTCTACCGGGTTGTCCAGAATTACCTGACCTATGCCCGGCCAAATTAACAAAGACAATGCGGCTGCACCAACGGATTTACCTGAAACTTTGCCGGGGTGGCCTTCGGTGCCGCCTGCAAACGCTGGTGCTGTACAGCTTAATATTGCTGTTAAAATCGCTAATGTTAAAATCTTTTTCATTATTTTCTCCTTTCTCAAATTTTTACTAATTCTTTCACTTCTTTTCTTTTGACTTTTCTTGTAGTTGTGCGCGGCAAAGGCTCGCGGGTTACAACTATATTAATCGGCCTTTTGTACGGAGTAAGCTGTTGAGAAAGTCTTTTAACTTCATCTCTTACTAACTTTTCAACAGTTTTGTCATCGTATTTTTGCAGAAGTTCTTCTGATGGAACAATTACGGCTGCGATGTCCTCGGTTCCGTCTTTTGAGCCAAACGTGTGAGAAACCCCCAATACACAGACTTCTGCAAAGTAAGAGCTTTTTTCAAGAACAGCTTCGACTTCTTCAGGGAAAACCTTTTTGCCGCCTGAAAGCACAATCATATTCTTAATTCGCCCGGTAATATATATGTGTCCGTCTTTGGTAATTTCAGCAATATCGCCCGTGTGAAGCCAGCCGTCCGGGTCAATTGTTTCCGCTGTAAGCCGGGGTTGATTGTGGTAACCTTTCATAATTGCCGGGCCGCGAAGCTGTAATTCTCCGGTTTCAGAATCTACGCGGGCCTCAAAGCTTTTAAGCGGCCGCCCAACAGAGGATAAATCCCGGCGTTTATTGGTATTAACAGAGACTACCGGGCTTGTTTCTGTAAGCCCATAGCCTTGGTAAACCTTTATGCCTATTCTTTCAAAAAATTCGCCAACACTAATGTCAAGCGGCGCACCGCCTGATATACAGCCCATAAAGTGCCCGCCGAATTTGTCATGAATTCTTTTAAACATCATTTTTTTAATTCTATAAGACGGTATGAATTTCGCGGCCGCAAACATTGTTTTAAAAAGGGTTCTTTTAAACTTGGGCTGATTATTAATTTCAGTTTCAATGCCGGATTTGAGAAGTTTCAAAAAGGCAGGAACGACAATCATAAAATCAACTTTTTTGGCGCGCATTATCCCAAGAATATCTTTCGGCTTGAGGCTCGGCGTGTAGTATACGCTGAACCCAAAGTTCAAAAACGTTGAAAATCCCACTGTCATTTCAAAAAGATGGTTCATCGGCAGGATTGAAAGCACTGTAATTTCTCTATCCGGAAGAATTTCTTTCAATGCAATCCCTAAATCTTCCAACTGAGATATCATGTTTATAAAAGAAATTTCGACACCTTTAGGCGAGCCTGTTGTGCCGGAGGTATAAATTATCATTACAGTTGACTTGGCAGAGCGCGGACGCCATTTACCCTCATAGTTGTCCGGCAGGCTGTAAAGGCTTTTCAAGGCCGGATATTCGTATGGTTCATCCATAAGAATAATATCTTTTATAAACGGAAGTTCTTTTTGAAGTTCCAGAGCTTTTTCGACATGAGCACGTGAAACAAGGATTACAGTCGGCTCGCAGTCTGAAAGGATTGAGTGAAGTTCATATTTTGTAAGTTTTACATCAAGCGGAACTGTTGTCATGCCCGCCATTATTGACGCAAACACGCAAGCGCCATACTCAGGTTTTGATTCCGACAAGATTGCCAAGCGATCGCCTTTTTTAACTTGCAAGTCGTCAATCAGGTAGCACGCAAGTTTTCGCGACAAAAGCCCAACGCCTTTGTAGGTGAATTCTTTCCAGCCAAGGTGCGTTTTTGTGCCAAGCGCAATTCTTTCCCCATAACGTTTTGTTCTCTCGTCAAGAATTGATAAAATGTTTTTTCTCTTTAATCCCATGTTCTTTTTCAACCCCTCCACTTCATTATCAGACCGTGTTTTAAGAATATAATTTATACGCTTAAAAGTCAAGTACTATAACCCTTTTTTAATATCATAGTCTCAAATATTAGATATAGCAATTTTTTTTATTTTCCGGTTTTAATATAAATAAGGTAGTTAAGTTAGGAAAATCTATGTCCATAGAAAAATTAAATGCACTCAACTCTTCAACACAAAGTTTACAGCAGACGCCAGCTCAGCAGATTGAAAATAAAGAAGAAAAAGTTCATGATAAAAAACTAAGTGAAAGCGCAAAATACATGATTGGCGCAACAGCGCTTGCCGGTGCCATTGCAGTTGGAATAATCGGACACAAGCAAGGCTGGTGGGGCAAAGCAGAGAAAGCCGCAGCACAACTTACATCTAATGAAACACCACACAAAGCAGATCCTGCAAATTCCGACTTTGATATACTTAAAATGGTTCATGAAAACGGCTACGCATTATTATGCCAGAAAACCGGTAAAGCCTTTAATAAGATTTACGATGAGCAAAACAAGAGTTTCCGTTACATTTACAGCCGTACATTAGAAAACGGAAGCCAGATTGAAATTAACAAACAAAACATCTTAACCTCCAACACTCACGGCGAACAAATTCATATCCCGCTTACAGAATACAGCCTTAAAAATAAAGATGGAAAATTGATTTACAAAACATCAATAGAAAAAGGTTCTAACTTTAGACCTGAAACTATTTATGACTATGAAACTATGACGGCGTATGAAGTCCGGGCCGTAAACTGCTCAATTCTTGGCGGTGCCCCTATACCTACCAAACAGGCAGTAAAAATGCCTTTTGAAGAAGTAGATGGCAAAATAAAATTAAAAAATGAAACTCCGCTTGAATTAAACGAACTTGAACAGGTCAGACGAAAGATTTTTGATAATAATTTACCTGCAAGCTATGATCGGTTAAAATCAAAATTCCTTAAAAAATTTTGAGCATGAACTTAATAGCAAGGACAAACATTTTGTCAGATATAACAATGGAAGTAGGGAATTTACCAAAACATTGGATAAATACGGAAACAAAATTACTCACATAAAAAGACCTGATGGAACTACCAAATTTCTAATCGGAAAAACCGGCGATCCGAACATGCCTTATGAATATAGAATTGATAAAGTTAATGGCAAACTCGTAGAATTTGAATGCACAAGGCTTCCTGATGGCAGATTTTTTAAAAAACGATTTGATGATAAAGAGAATTCGTATGTTTTTGAACAAATCAGAGGAGATAAAATTATAACAATCACAGAAAAAGAATTTACAAAATATAAAAACTACGCAATTGCAAATGTTTTGCCGGACGGAATGACTTCAAGATTTCCAAACAAAACATCTTCACTACCGAAAAATGCAGACGGAAGTTATATAATCAAGCTTAGAAACAGTGAATATGAAATAAGATATCCCGGTACAAATAATATTCAATACAAAATAACGATTGACGATGACGGTAAAATAGGAGAACTCACAAAATTCAATCAAGAAGGTAAAAGAATAGCCTATGCCGCAAGGTCTAAAAATGAGTGTACATTTAAAGATGCAAACGGATACATTGAGGGCAGTTATGAAGAATGCGGCTTGGACAAACTTGAAGGATTGATAAAAGATACAACCGGCATTCTAAACTAACAGAAAAATTAAAAGTCTATATTTATCCGA
This sequence comes from uncultured bacterium, assembly GCA_900554095.1. Taxonomy (GTDB): domain Bacteria; phylum Cyanobacteriota; class Vampirovibrionia; order Gastranaerophilales; family Gastranaerophilaceae; genus Scatenecus. The sequence goes on along the minus strand of USGC01000115.1, from coordinate 2,007 downwards.
AACTTTATATTATAATTGTTTTATAAAATGATAAAGGAAAAAGGAAATATGAAAAAAGTTTTTATAGACACACTCGGCTGCCAGATGAATAAATCAGATACTGAAAGAATGCTTGGAATGCTTTCTCATATGGGTTATGAAGAAACCAAGGACGCCAAAGACGCGGATTTATTAATGATTAACACGTGTTCAATCCGCCAATTAAGTGAAGATAAAGCTTTTTCCATGATTGGTACATGGGGCCAATGGAAAAGACAATCAAAACCAAATTTAAAAATAGGTTTCTGCGGGTGTGTTGCGCAGCAGAAAGCCGAAAGCGTTTTTAAACGCGCACCTTACGTTGATTTTGTGCTTGGAACGCATAAGATTTATGCGCTGCCGGAAGTTATTGAAAAAATTAACAAAGGCGAGCGGGTTTGTGAATGCGCTGAAACCCACAAGACAGAAGACGACAAGGCAAAAGAATTTGAAATCAACCGTGTTAAGGGCGTAAACGCTTGGATACCGATTACAGAAGGCTGCAACAACTTCTGCACATACTGCATTGTGCCTTACACAAGAGGCCGCGAGCGCTCAAGAACCCCGGAAATTATTATTAAGGAGGCAAAAGAAGCCCTCAATGCAGGTTTTAAAGAAATTACGCTTCTAGGGCAAAACGTTGACAGTTACGGCAAGGATTTTGAAGAGAAAAATTACCGCCTTGCTCAGCTTTTACGGGATTTGAACAGTTTGGACGGGAATTTCCGTATACGTTTTGTAACCTCTTATCCCACAGATATTACAGACGAGCTTATTGACACAGTTGTCGAGCTTGATAAGGTTTGTGAATATTTCCACATTCCTATGCAGTCAGGCTCAAGCGAGGTTCTCAAGAAAATGAACCGGCGCTACACCAGGGAAGAGTATTTTAAAATCGCTCAAAAAGTTCGTGAAAAAGTTAAAGATGTAACGATTACCAGCGACTTTATCGCAGGTTTTCCGGGCGAAACAGAAGAACAGTTTGTTGAAACTTTGACCGCAATGGATGAGTTGGAGCTTGACTACTCAAACACCGCGGCTTACTCTCCGCGTGAAAAAACAGTCGCAGCCAAGTGGGTCGACAAATACATTGACGAAGATACAAAAACAGCGCGTCTTGCACGTTTGAATGAAGGTGTTCGCAAAAATTGTCTTAAGTCTAATCAAAAGTACATCGGCCGCGAAATGGAAGTTCTGATTGAAAACTTTGAAAACCACAAGGGCAAAAACGTTATTACCGGCAGAACCCGCAACAACAAGATAGTCCACATTCCTTGCGACACCGACCGTACAGGCGAATTTGTAAACGTTAAAATAACAGGCGCCAAAACCTGGTACTTAAACGGCGAGGTTATATAGTCGAACGCACGGCTTTAGAAAGTTTTTCAATGTGTTCGACCAGCAGCAAAACATAAGCGATTTGTTCAATATCGGGCTCATAGTGCATGCAATAGGCTTTCATAATGTCAACGTATGCACAGATTTTGTTTATCTTCATGTCAATATCGGCGTCATTCATGGTTTATCTCCTATGTTAATTTTATGCTAGTAAAACTGACATATAAAGTCAATATATTATTGTATAATATTTACAATTGAGGTAAACATGCATAAAAAATTAAGGACATTAGGCACAAGCTGGGGGCTGATTATCCCAAAAGCAATTCTGGAGCTTTTAAAAATTAATCCCGTTATCGACGAAGTTGAATTAATCGTTGAAAACGACGAGTTAAGAATTCGCAAATACAAAAATAACGAAAAGTAATTTGTTTTGACTTTTCATGCCATTGCCGGCATAATGTTAGATTACATAAATAATATTATAAGAACAAAAAAATAATTCCCCTCTCCCAAAGTGAGAGGGAGTAGGAGTTGGCGAGCGGAACGCGAGCCTTACTCCTGCGGGTGAGGGGGCAGTCTTTCTTCTCTTTTGTCCCTCTAAAGAGGGGCGGTTGTGTTCATTTCTTTCTTTTTTTTGCAATGAAAAAA
>USGC01000114.1 GCA_900554095.1 uncultured bacterium | reverse complement strand
ATAATATTCGGCCCCGTTGTCATGCCGGCAACGCGTATTACGAAAATCTCGCCTATGCCGCAGTTGAAGATTATCTCAGGCACAACGCGCGAGTCTGAACACGTTAGAATTACAGCGCCGGGGTTTTGGTGAAACGCAAATTTCTTCAAAGTTTCAACGCACATGTTCTTTTCTACAACAATGCCTTCAACAAAGCACCTGTTGCCTTCCAAAAGTTTGTCAAGCTCTCTTTTTGCTTTTTCTGAAATTTTTTCCATAAAAAAATTTTAACACGAAAAAACAAATCTTTATAAATCATTGCAAACTCGCGCAAAATTTTATAATATAATTTAAAAGGGGAAACTTTTATGTCAGACATTCAAAAAAGAATTTTAATAGTTGACGATGACGACGAAATCAGAGAGCTTCTGGAATTTGATGTTTCTCAGAGCGGATATTTTGTAGACACTGCCTCTGACGGGATGGAGGGGCTTTACAAGGCCTTGAATAACGCCTACGATTTAATTTTGCTCGACGTTATGATGCCAAAGATGAACGGGTTTGACGTTTGCAAAAACATTCGCCAGGCTAAACTTGCAATCCCGATTTTAATGCTCACTGCAAAAGGCACGATTGACGACAAGACTGAAGGTTTTGACTGCGGGGCTGACGATTATCTGGTAAAACCTTTTGACATTCAGGAAGTTTTACTGCGAATACGCGTACTTTTGAGAAGAAACCAGATTGAAGACAAAACCCTGCTTTCTGATGAAATTCTCAAAGCCGGCGACATTGAAATCTTCCCCGAAACTCTTGAGTGCGTTGTTATTAATAAAAAAGTAAAACTTACGCCAACTGAATTTGAAATTCTTTACTGCCTAATACAGCACTTCAACAATCCCGTGACCCTCGCAACTCTTCTTGATGAAGTCTGGGGTTATGACAGAGACGAAGATGTCAGAATGCTGAGGGTTCATGTAGGAGGTTTAAGAAACAAAATTGAACCAAATGCTAAATCACCCAAATACCTTCACACAGTTACTAACGTGGGCTACAAATTAACACCTTTTGCGGACGCTTAATTTATGCAAATTTTCCATTTCAAAAGATTAAAAATTGTTGAGCAAATCGGTATAGTATTTTTCTTTGCCGTACTAATTCCGATGTCTGTCAGCGGGTTTGTAATAAGCAACATCAATCAGCATTCCATACGCTCACAGCTCCGTGAAAGCGCTGTTTTGATTGCAAGTATGGTTTCTGATGAGATTGATTTTTTCTCGGAAACTATCACCGGAAACCTTGAACAGGTCGCATTTTCGCTTAAATACTTTCATACAAAGACCGAACGCGACAACTATCTCCACGCTGTTACTTCCAACTTCCGCCACTGCGAACAAATCGTCGTTGTTCCATCCGAAGTCGAAATGCAGAAAATTCATGACAAAAACAAAGAAGCTAACAAGGCAACAATTGCAATTAAGCTTGAAACAGGTGAATATTTAGTTTCCACATACGAAATAGGCGCGTTGCAAAATGAACTTTTCAAATCCCTAAAAGACGATCGCCGACAGATTTATGTCTTGACAAATGAAGGAAAGCTCATTGCTTCACACAATTATACCGACGAAGTTTTCAAAAAAACTCTCACGCTTCTGCCTAAACACTACAAAACAGATAAAGCTGTAATTTTCGGCGATGTCAAAAACCAGCCGCTTGTTTATGTAAGAAAAGACAATCCGCAAATTACAATAATCGTTAACACAACCGAAGACGTAACCAACAAAGCGATTAACGAAAATCGTATCAAAATAATTTTGTCTATTTTGTTTGCGACTTTGGTCATAATCTTTGTTGCGGCACTTTATACGTTTTATCTTTATATTAATATAAGACAGCTTTTCAAAGGTATAATCGCGATTTCAAAAGGTAACTATGAGCGCCAAATCAGGCTTTTAATTACAGCCTTCACACCTCACGAAATTGTTTTCTTAGCCCACGAATTCAACCGCATGGCCGGCGAAATCCATAAATCCTATCTTCAACTAAAGAAAAACAACGTTGAACTTAAACAGCTTAACGAATTCCGCTCAAACCTCATCGACACCGTAAGCCACGAACTCCGCACACCTTTAACCAGTATTCAAGGCTACACAAGCCGGCTTATGAGAAACGACATCGTCATAGATGAGGAAATGAAGCAAAAGTCCCTCAGAATTATTAAGGAACAATCTGAACGTTTGAAAAGATTAATCGAAGATTTGCTTACAATTCCGGACATCGAAGGAATGAGGCTTCGCACCAACATCGAAAGCGTCTGGCTGGTTGAAGTCCTCGAAACCTCAAAGCTTCTTCTCAAAAACAAGGATAATAAAGAAATTATTATAAATATTAAAGAAGATTTCCCTAACGTTACAGGCGACAAGAACAGATTGGAGCAGGTCTTTGTCAACTTACTGGAAAATGCTGTTAAATACGCTTATCCCGATACAAAAATCATCGTTGACACCGCGGTCGTTGACAATTGCGCTAAAATATTTGTAAAAAATGATTGCGATGTAATTCCGCCCGACAAACTTGAAAAATTATTTGAAAAATTTATCCGCCTTGACGATCACACCACCAGAACAACCCGCGGCACAGGTTTGGGGTTGTTTATTGTGAAAGGGCTTATTGAAGCAATGGACGGACTGATTGAACTTCACAGCGATGCAAACTGTGGTTTTTGTGTCGAAGTTACACTAAAGCTTGCGCCCGTAACTGATGAGGTAAAGCAATGAACCCTATGACAGCCGCACTTGAACAAGCTAAAAAAGTTAAGGGTGAAATCGCCGTGGGTGCAGCCATTGTAAAAGACAACAAAATCATCGCGCTTGCGTCTAATAGTAAAGAAGCCTCAAATGACGTTACGGCGCACGCGGAAATCTTAGCAATACGCAAGGCCGCGCAAAACCTCGGAACCTGGCGGCTGGAGGGGTGTGAACTTTATGTAACCCTTGAACCCTGCCCCATGTGCACCTGGGCAATCGTTCAATCACGCATTAGCGCTGTTTATTTCGGCTCATACGACACAAACTACGGAGCACTGGGCTCGGCTATGGATTTGAGGAAAACCGCAAATTCTAAATTGAAAGTTTACGGCGGAATTCAAGAAAAAGAATGCGACGAGGTTTTAAAAAATTGTTTTACAAAAATACGGCAAGCAGGAGAACGTAATGATTACTAAAAATGAACTTGACAATTTAGTTACAAAATACGAAACACCGGATTTTATAAAAGATGATCCGATTATTTTTTCACATAAATTCAGCAGCAAAAAAGACATTGAAATTGCGGGATTTATCGCTTCTCTTGTTGCATACGGACAACGACCGGTTTTTATCAAAAAACTTAACACGCTTTTATTAGACATCGCAAAAGCTGAGCCGCATAATTTTATTTTGAACTTTGACCCCGTAATTCTTGGGGATTTCAATTACCGGTTTGGCAAGCCTGAGGATTTTGCACAGATTTTTACGATTATGCGCGAGCTTTACACAAAAGACGGCGGGCTTGAGGAGTTGTTCAAATTCGGTTACGAAAAAGGCAAGCCGGAAAGACTTTTTCAAACTGTAACAGATTATTTTTATTCGCGTGCAGACGAAAACGCCGGCCAGGGTTTTTACTTCATGATACCGAACCCCGCGAAAGGCGGTGCAATGAAAAGAATGTCAATGTTCTTGCGCTGGATGGTCAGAAAAGGCCCTGTTGATTTTGGAATATGGGATTTTATGCCACCGTCTGAACTTTTGATACCGCTTGACGTGCATGTGGCAAGGATTTCACGCGAAATGGGGCTTTTGACAAGAAAACAGAATGACTTTAAGGCTGTTATTGAATTAACAAACAATCTTAAAAAATTTGACCCGCAAGACCCTGTTAAATATGATTTTGCAATGTTCGGCTTTGGAGTAAATAACAAAAATTAAAGCATATGTGTTACTTACTTTTTAATATCTGAAAGAGTTCTTCCGGCGAGAATTTACACTCTATAACTGTTGAATATCCGTTTGGAAGAACAAAAATGATATCATCAAGCGTCGCTTTTTTGTCCAGCTTCATCAGATTAACCATTTTTTGCACATCGTAATCTCTGATTGATTTAAAGTTGAATTTTTTTATCAAGTCCTGCGCTATAAATTTATAATTTACATCAATAAGTTTTTTTTTCACTGCGATGTCAAAGGCGATTTCTATACCTTTCACGATTGCCTCGCCGTGAGTGTACTTTCTGTAATTCGTAATCCTTTCAACAGCATGCCCGTACGTGTGGCCAAAATTAAGTATTTTTCGTAAATTTCCTTCTTTTTCATCTTTTTCAACGACTGAGATTTTGAGATTAAGGCAAATGCAAATTAACTCTTGAAGAGTTTTCAAATCATATGAAAGAATTTTTTCAAAATTCAAGTCCAAAAAGTTTGTAAGCCCATAATCTTGTGAACACTGACAGCTTTTTTCGATAAAGGAATACTTAATCACCTCACCCAAGCCTGTTTTAAACTGACGTTCATCAAGGGTTTTGAGGAAATTAGCATTAATTATGACGGCTTTTGGCTGGTAAAAAGCCCCGACAAGATTCTTGCCAAAAACCGTGTCAATTCCGGTTTTTCCGCCTACAGAACTGTCGACACAGGCCAAAAGCGTTGTTGGAATTTGTATATAATTTATTCCTCTCATATAAGTTGCGGCCGCAAAACCCGTTATATCACCGCAAACCCCTCCGCCAATTGCAATTAACGCATCTTTGCGCGTCAAATTCATCCTCAAAGCGCGGTCTAAGATTTTTTGATATGTTTTAAAATTTTTTTCTTTCTCGCCGTCTTTTAGTATAAAGATGTTTTCGCGTGCAATGTTCAGATCTTTGCCGTAAAGCTTGTAAACCTTCTCAGAAACAACCACCAAAAATCTTGAATTGCCCAAATACTGTTCGATTTCTGCCTTCAACTCTTTTATGCTTGAGTTTTCAATAACAATCGGGTAAGATTTCTCTTTTTCGCTAATTTTAACTTCTAAATTAAACATTCACTGCCTCGATAATTTCTTTTGCGATTAATTCTGGCGATTTGCCGTCAGTAACGACTTTGTAAGGAGCTTTCATGTAATTCTTCTCACGCAGCGAAAGTATATTTTTGATTTTTTCAACCGTAAAATCTTTGCGAAGAAGCGGACGGTGAACTTCATTTTTTATACGTGTAAAGATTTCATCAGGGGAGGTTTTCAAATAAACAACACAGCTGTTATTAAGCAAAATATCGCGGTTTTCAGGGTTTTCAAAAGCTCCTCCGCCGGCTGAAATAATTTGGTTATCCTCATTCAAAAACAACTTAATCTTGCTGTTTTCTAATTCGCGAAAGTGGGGTTCGCCGTATCGAAGAAAGATTTCTGAAATTTTTTTGCCTGTGCTTTGTTCAATTTTTTCGTCAATATCAACAAGGCTAAATTGCGGCAAAAGCTTTTTAAGCTCATTCCCTACGGTTGTTTTTCCGCTGCCCATCATTCCGATTAACGTGATATTTTTCTTCATAAAAATATTTTACATTGAACCAGTGTTTTTATGCAAGCAATAAATATTAATTATTATTTTTAAAATTCTTTTCTATTTCGCTTATACTGTCGCCGCCGTATTTCATAAGCATTTCGTTTGCCAGAACACAAGCAACACGGGCTTCTGCAACAATTGAGCAGGCTTCTACAGCACAAGTGTCTGAGCGTTCAAAATGTGCTTCTGTTTCGCTCATGGTTTCGCTGTCAACGGTTTTGAGGGGCT
>USGC01000113.1 GCA_900554095.1 uncultured bacterium | reverse complement strand
GCAACATATCTTGAAGTTACACTTGTTACCGGAAGAACCCATCAAATACGGGTTCATATGAGCAGTAAAGGTTTTCCTGTATTTAACGATACGCTTTACGGGGCAGGAATGGCTAAAGTTAAAACCGAAGAACAGGTGTTACAATCATTCTACTTGAGGTTTACAAAACCTTTTTCTGATGAGATAATAGAGTTGCAAATCGAACCGGATGAAAAAATTACAAAAGTTTTAAACTACTTAAAAAGCAGGAGTTAAATTATGAAATATACTTACTGGATAATATCACAGATAATTGTTCTAGCCTGGGTTATTCTGGTTATTATGAATATAGACAATTCCACACTTATAACATTAATCAACAGCTATCTTGCCAATTTATTTAAAATTTCGCCTGTATACATAACCTGTAATACTGCTATGCTTGAAATAATTTTGTTTATCGCAGGCGAATTATCAATGCTCATGTTCTTTGCTCCTTTAATTACAAAATCAAAGGAAAAACAGGGCGCTTACGAAAGAAAATTGGAAAAAACCTCTGTTTCAAATGATGAAAGCAATGCTAAAATAAAAGTTTTGGAAAACAAAATAGAAGTTTTAGAAAAAGCTTTGTCTGATGCTTTAAAACGAAACTAAAATTCAAAAACATCACCGTTATATTCATATGTAACTAAGCGATTGTTATCAAATGTTACAGCATCAATGGTTTTGTTTAAAGAATTTTTTGTAACAAAAGATGACAATGTAGATTGAGCATTAGGATATTCAAACACAAAATAAGACTTATCCTCATTTAGGAATCTCACTTCAAGAGGCTTTCCGGAAGAATCAAAAGCAATTTCTCTTAAGGGCTGACGACCTTCCTTAGAAAAATCTGAAACAGAAAGCAATTTTTTACTTTCAGGCAAAAATTCATAAATTCTTTTGCCGCCGTTATTCAATGGAACTTCAAACTTCTCAGGCAATTTTTCATACTTCAAAAGCTCAGGACTGATTTTTTCAAGAGCGAGATCATATTCATCAAGAAATCTACCATTGCTTTTATGCTTAAAAAAGCCATCAAACTCAGCGATTACAGCATTCTTGACCGTAATTATCCTTGTTAAATAATCATTTGCTTTATCTCTTGCTTCAAAAGCTTTCTTTTCTAATTTAGTCATTGGATTTTTTGTTATGGGCAAGTCCATATTCTTTGAGGTTTCAGACGACAAATTATCTACCTTACCGCGTTTTGCATTGTAATAAATTCCGCCGGCAATTATAGCAGCTAATGCCGCAGCGCCCGCCCAATAAGACAGCTTTGTATTTTTATCATCATTAGCTTTGACTTCAGCAGCAGGCGTTTTCGCTGTTGGCTTAGCCAAAGCAGGCGGTGTTGTCTGCTGTATTTCTTTGAAACCTTCTATCGCCATTCAAAATACCTTTATTATAATAAAAACATGTAATTAAAAAATATTGCGCATTCCCCAAAAAAAACCGGCGGATTCTCAACAAACAGATTCCGCCGGTCAGTTTAGCAAATTTGAACCTATTCTTCTGCTGAAGCAGTTTTTTGCTGATTGATAAGGTTTTGAAGCTTATCTCTAAGCTCGTCGCCTTTTTTCTGCATATCAGAAACGACATCATCAGCTTTTGATTGAATTTCTTTTACAGTTTGATCAGCGCGTTTCATAACATCGCGTGTTGTATCTGCAATCAATTGGCGGGTTTCTTCACCTGATTTTGGCGCAAGAAGAATACCTGTAATTGCACCGATTGCACCACCTACTATAAAACCTGCTAAAAATTTAGTTGCTGACATAATTAATTACTCCTTTACTTTTTTCATCTTCATTTTAACAGCCGGATTTTGTGAAATAATCACCTTAAACGGCTATTTTTACTTTTTGGCAAACAAGCCCAGTACGGTAACAAAACCTTTTATAACGCCTCCTAGAATTGATTCGGAAATAATTTTAGTTTTGCCGAAAGTCTTTTCTACTGCATTTTTGAAACTGTCAACATTTTTGTCCGTACTTTTGACAACTGCATTTATAGAATGCAGGGTTTCATTTAACTCTTTTATGGTAGGCTTTAGCTCGGTATTTACGAGAGTTGTTGTTTCGTTAAGGTTTTTGGTCAATTTAGTCAAATCAAAAAGCAATTTGACTAAAAACCCGCCCACGACAATTATAACTATACCGGTTGACCAGGATAAAAAAGTCAAACCTTGATTTAATGCTACTTGTGAAAAATCCATTATTTAGTTTCCTTATTATTTCTTAGTAATCGAATTCATTATCAGAGCCCTCTTCAAGCTCTTTTGCTTTAAGAAGTTTCTTTGATTTTACCATGTTATTAAATTTTCTAAATTGTCTTTCCAGCTTATATTTCATCAAATCAATATTTTCGAGTGCCTGTTTTTTAGCTTCTAGAATAGCCGGGGAGTTTTTTTCATACAAATCAATGGCAGCTTCTTTAAGCTCGCGTCTTGATTCTTCGCCTGATTTCGGGGCGAAAAGCACACCGGCAATAACTCCGCCTACAACTCCTGCAAGCAGACCTATGCCAAACATATAAGATTTTTTACTCATTGGGACCTCTTCTTTCTGTGAACAAACTTACATAGTTATTTTAACATATTTTTCATAATTTTACAATACTTTTAGGCTAAAAAGCTGTCTATAAGACTTTTTGCAATGTTTACACCCTTGCAAATTCGGGAAATTTTTTTGCATTTTGACCTTAAAATAAATAAAATAAACGAAAATAATAAAGTATTTAGAATTTTAAAGATATATTTATCACGTTTTTTTCTTACAAAATCAAAAAATAGAGCTGTCTTTTCGCCGAAAACAACGACAAACTCTTCTAGCTGTAAAAGTGCAATCCTGATTTTTAAAGCCGCAATGGAGACATTTTGGTTCATTTCCAGCACAAACCGGTCAGCTTTGACGATTAGTGCAATTAATGTCAATGCAATAATTATTTCAGCTATAAAAATTGTTGCGATAAATAAATACATTTTTCTTATTTCTGATTTTGTTATATATTTGAATTATAAAATATTTTACATAAGTTGAAAATACGTCTAAAGGACTATTTAATGATAAGAAAATTGAGATTTTATACATCGCTTTTGCTTGCACAAAGCCTATATTTGGGAATAAAATTGCTCTCAAAATCCTCCGGCACATCGTTTGTCGGGATGGCAGTACTCAAATATTACCCTGAATTTTTAACACATTGCAGCGATTATATTAAAGAAAAGAATATTACGGTTACCGGAACAAACGGAAAAACAACTACTTCCGGGCTTATTGCACATATTCTGGAAAACGCGCATCAGAAAGTTATTCATAACTTAAAAGGCGCAAATATGCTTACGGGTGTCGCGAATGTGTTTGCGCTAAATTTAGCCCCGCTCAAGCGTTTTGACTATTCAGTTATTGAATCAGATGAAGCTTATCTAACCAAACTTTACGACTACATGAAGTCAGATTATCTGGTCGTTACTAACCTTTTCAGAGACCAGCTTGACCGCTATGGAGAACTGGCTACAACAGCGTCTTTCATAAAAAATGCTATTGAGAAAAATCCGGATCTGAAACTTGTATTAAATGCAGATGACCCGCTTGTTGCAACCTTTGACAGCACAAAATACAGTGTCTTTTACGGTTTTGAAGATGTACAATATGACTGCGATTATGAACATGATTCAAATGCACCTGCTGAAGTCTTCAATTGCCCTTGCGGTGAACCGTTAAAATATAAAAAAAGATTTTTTGCACAGCAAGGGCACTATTACTGCGAAAAATGCGGTTACAAAAGGGCAGACTGCAATTATTCCGCAAAAGCCCTGATACATAACGATTTTTCTGAAATTACAGTTACAAATAACGGAATTGAATACTATTTTAAAGTAAATCTTGTAGGTCTTTATAACGCTTATAACGCACTGGCAGCCATAGCACTGGCTTTTGAACTCGGATTAAATCAAGCAGAAATTCAAAACGCTTTAGACAGTTTCAAATCAATATTCGGCCGCGCTGAAAAACGCGTAATTAACGGACAGCAAGCGCTTATACAACTGATTAAAAATCCGACAGGCGCTTCAGAAGTGCTTAAAACCGTTGATTTAAGATCCAATATAGTTATTGCAATAAATGACAATTACGCTGACGGCCGCGATATAAGCTGGCTTTGGGACAGCGACTTTGAACAATTAAAAAATGCTGAAAAACTCGTTATAACCTCCGGAATTCGCGCTGCTGACATGGCTGTCCGGCTGAAATATGCAGGAATTCCCCAGGAAAAAATAATCGTGGAACCCTCGATTAAAAAAGCAATTGAACTTGCAGCGCAAGACAAAATAACTATTTTGCCATCATACACGGCACTTTTGAAAATAAATAAAATGAAATTGTAAAGAAAGAAGGTAAAAATGCTTTTAGGCGTAAACATAGACCACGTAGCAACGCTCAGAAACGCAAGAGGCGGGATTGAACCAGATGTAATTAAAGCCGCAGAAATAGCGGAAAACAACGGTGCAGTATCAATTACCACCCATTTAAGAGAAGACCGCAGGCACATTAAAGACGAAGATGTTTATACTCTTATAAAAACAATTAAAACAAAATTAAACCTCGAAATGGCTATGGCTGAAGACATTCAACAAATTGCACTCGAGATTAAGCCTTATTCAATATGCCTTGTCCCTGAAAAAAGGCAGGAAGTTACGACTGAAGGCGGCCTTGACGTTGCAGGTCAGCTTGAAAAAGTTACGGAATTTATAAAACCGCTGTTAGACGCGGGCATTATCGTAAGTCTTTTCATTGATCCGGACACCCAACAAGTGGAAGCGTCTGCAAAAACAGGTGCCCAGTTTATTGAAATGCACACAGGTACTTACTCTGAAGCATATGGTTATGAAGAAGAAGAAAACGAATTTCAAAAACTAAAACATGCCGCTGAATTGGCTCAAAGCCTTGGATTAAAAGTAAATGCCGGACACGGTTTGAATTACGAAAACGTCCACAGAATGCATGAAATTCCAAACCTTATAGAATTAAATATAGGTCATTCAATTATATCAAGAGCAGTCTTTACAGGACTTGGCGAAGCTGTTAAAACAATGTCAGAATTAATAAAATAAGGAAAAACAATGAAAGATAAGCAAGAAATTATTGAAGAAATGCAAAAAGTCGCTGAACAAATGCGCATTGATGATATTGAAGAAAATCCGGATATTGAAAATGAGTTTTTCGACTGCGACTGCTGCGGTGAATATAAATGTCTTGCAGGTTCCATTCAATACGGAAATCACCGGCTTTGCAACGATTGTGTTTTGATTGCCGAAACAAGCTTTGCTCTTGGCAAGATTAAAGATATCGAAGAACTTATCAATGCTATGGAAGATACAAAATTAGAAAATATGTGTGAATTCATAAAGCACGAAGAATCCAGAAAACTTAATTAATTCTTTCTGGTAAAAAATAGACATATTTATAATCCTTTAGATTTTTACAACTAATTCTAAAGGATTAATTTTTCTTTACATATAGTTATAAAGAATTACTTATTGGGAATATTATATATTACAAATATATGTTAGATATCTATGGGATTATGATTATTACAAGAAGAAAGGTAATTGATTATGACAAGTGATTTAAAATTTACTTCAACCCCGAAAGCATTTACTTTGGCAGAAGTATTGATTACATTAGGTATCATCGGCGTAGTTGCTGCCATGACTATGCCAACATTGATGAACTCTACTAACGGCGCTTTTTTGTAAGCTGTCTTGTATTGAACCAAGC
>USGC01000112.1 GCA_900554095.1 uncultured bacterium | reverse complement strand
CCCGTACTAAAAATAAGACTTATCCAGTATTTAAAGGTTTTTTAACGTATAAAAATGCTGAAGGTGTCGAAAAAATGATAAATACTGATGTAATTGAGCAAATTAGCAAAGTTGAATTAAAAAGAGAATTCATGCGTCCTCATTTTAGTGTTAAATATATCTTTGACGCTGTTCAAATGTTTTTTAAAGGTGATAACAGAATTCAAACAAATGGAACAAAAAATTCTAAAATAAACTTTAGAGCATCTTTCATTGAAAACACAGACAGCATGTCTTTTGGAGAGTTTAAGAATTATAGCACTGTTTCTACTGGACATTCTTACGATAGAATAGAATCACAAACTAGTTCAAGTATAAGGCAGGGAAAAATTTTTGGTTCTGCTCAAGTAGATGAAACCTCAAATACTAACAGCATTGTTTTGGACAAAAGTGATATACTTATTATGCCTTTTAACAAATTTAGTATTAAACTTAAAGAAGCTTTTAACAATGGATTTGCAAGCATTAATAGTAAACCCTTGCCAAGACTAAATGAAAATTATTTCTGTAGAGAGGTAGAATCTAAAATTCCTATTAATTGGAAAATGTACAAAGAATTCGATGGAGAAGAACATCATACAATAGAACACTTACCTTCGGTAGATGAATTACAAAAAGGGTTAAAAGAATTTGAAAAAGATTTAAGAAAAGAATATAAAGATACTTTGCGTATAGAATATTATCCTTTTTCATATTTTGATAATGGTTATGAATTTTAATTACAGAAATAATTACATCAAGGTTATAATGTTTAATGTTATAATTTTTTCCGTCAGAGGCAGTTGTCAAGCAATCATTGACAACTGCCTCTTTCAAGCTTATATTCTGTTTTGTAGTTTGAAACAATTCAACCATCTGATTTTGCGACAACCAAACGGTTTCAGCGAAGAACACGGAAAATATTATAAATTTGCAGCTAAAATATTCAAGGTGAGTTAATGACAAATATTTTCACAATAGGATATAGTGCTTTTGGCATTGATGAGTTTATAGATGAATTACAAAAGAATTCAATAGTTTGTGTTGTCGATGTCAGAAGCAATCCTGTGTCCGGCGAATATTATAAAGATTATAACGGGTATAATTTAGAAAAAATATTAAAACAACACGATATACACTATCGTTCTTATGCCCATGAGTTTGGTGCGAGACAGGACGACCCTGCATTTTTCTCAGACGAAGGTTATGTGGATTTTGAAAAATTCACTCAATCTGAACAGTTTAAAAATGGTTTAGCTAAAGTTAAAGCGGGATTTGATAAAAATTATAACTGTGTTCTTATGTGCGCTGAAAAAGACCCAATAAATTGTCATCGCAGTATTATGATTGCTCATGCCTTGCAAAAAACCGGAATAGAAGTTTTAAACATATTGGGAAATGGAAAAATTGAACGACAAAGTGAGACAGAACAACGACTTTTGAACATTCACTTTCCAAATCGCAAACAACAGAGGTTATTTGAGGAAATGCCTCCTGAAGAAGTATTAATTGAACAAGCTTATAAAAAACAAAATGAAAAAATCGGATATAGATTGGAGAATGTATGAAGATTTTCACAATTGGATATACACAAAAAAGTGCTGAGGAGTTTTTTGACTTATTAATGGCAAATAAAGTAGAATGCCTTATTGATGTTCGTCTAAATAATTCTTCGCAGCTTGCGGCGTTCACTAAACATCGAGATTTGGAATACTTTTTGAAAGTCATTGCCAATATAAATTATATTCACAATGTAAAATATGCACCGACAAAAGATATTTTGGATGATTATAAAAAAGGTAAAATTTCCTGGCAAACTTATGAAGTCCAATATAAAAAACTGATTTCAGAGCGAAAAGTTGAAAATTTATTTAAAAATGACATAAAAGATAAATATTCAAATATTTGTTTTCTTTGCAGTGAATTCGACCCAAAACACTGTCATAGACGAATTTTGGCGAAATACTTAAAAAATATTTTAAAAGAAATAGAGGTTATTCATTTGTGATAAAAAAGGACTCTTTTTATTGCCCAAAAGAGAATTTGGGCGCAAACGTGATAAAATTTTCCACATTTGCAAACAGATAAATTCTCTTAAATCCACGAAAGCCCGCACGGTGCGGGAAAAATCGCATTAAAAAAGAGACTATGCAAAGCCTCTGAATTTTATTGGTGGAGACGGCGGGGGTCGAACCCGCGTCCAAAATGGATTGTAACCGACTTCTACGTGTGTAGGGTTTCATTTTCTCGGCCGGGCTCGGGGGAAATCCGAAACCTTATAAGCCAGCCCTAGGTTTTTGTAAGGGAAACTCTAAACCCTTGACGGTTAACTGGATACGCCTACCGTCATCAGCGTACTGCGCTTGCATAATGGACCCGCAAATCCGGCAAGCTGGGATTTACGAGTAGCTATAATTACAAACTATGCAGCTTTTGCGTATGCTCTGCTGAAGTCTGCTTCAACTACGTTGTTAGCATTTAATTTGTTTTGCTCGTTGATAACCGTGAACAGCGCACGGACACGCAGCCTGTCCCAACCGAAACATCCTGTCAAATCCAAAACGTCCCCATATATTCAATTATTAATGTGCTAGACCGCACTTTGTGCGGTGTCAAATCCTGTCACTATTTTAATAGTTTGAACACTAGTAACAATTTTTTTGAAGCCGTGACGCCATTTTGCTCGTTTCGCTCTAGCTCAACGGCAAAAGAAGGCAAACGTCCCCATATATTTAATTATTAATGTTCTGTTCTTTTATTATAACCGCTTTTTTTTTATTTTTCAAGAGATAATTAATTTATTCAAACTTCTCTTTCACAAGCTTAATCTCGTCTTGCAAGGTCATTGAAGAGTTTTCAAGTTTTTTTTGCAGAAGAAAGTCAAAAATTTCTTTGTATTTTGGCGAGGGTTTGAATCCCTCCTCCTCCAGATGTTTGCCTGTTGTCTCTATCTTAATCCCGCGCAAATCGTCCAGAAAATGCCGAGCGATTTTTTCATTTTTTAAAACTGCATAAAGAATTACGCTTTCAATTTCAACATTCTCAAAAGCTTTGTAAATTTCAAAATCATTATTCAAGTCAGAATTTTCCAGCGCTGCAAAATCGAGAATTTTCTGTTCTTTACGCGTCAATTCAAGCCGCGTCAAATCCCGCAAAACACCAGCATAAATCAGCCAGATATTTTCCGATTTTGGCGCATACTGCGAGATAAAATTTTCAATTGGAGTTGAAGGCACTTGAACCCGATTTGGCGTAACAAGTTTGTAAATTCCGCTTTCAATGAATTTTTTAAAAAGCGCGTCGCTGTTTAATCCAAGAGTTTCAATAAGTTCTTTTTTTACGCGTTTGAAACACATGTCGTAATTTATGTTTTGCAAATATTCATTACGCAGCATGCGCGTATGCGCATCCAAACAAAAACCGAAACGGTTGGAAAATTTTAGCGCGCGCAGAATTCTTGTCGGATCGTCGACAAAACTTTCATCATGTAAAACGCGGAGCGTTTTATTTTTCAAGTCTTCAAGCCCGCCTGTAAAATCAAATATTTCGCCGGTTGAAACTGATTTATAAAGTGAATTCACAGTAAAATCCCGCCGCATAACGTCTTCTTTTAAAGAAACTCCGATTTTATCAACAACAGGCAGATGACCTTTGCGTGGATATTTTTCCGTCCTTGTTGAGGCAATATCAACTTCGCGGCCGTCAAGTTTCACTCGGATTGTCCCGAAATCAGGGTTTACCCGCACATTTTCGACAAAGCTTGAACAATCCTCAATCGCATTTCCCTCATAAACAATATCAACGTCAAGCGATTTTATCCCCAGAAGTTCGTCGCGTACAACACCGCCCACGTAATATAATTTATTTGAAGTATCCTTTAAACTGATGATGTCCATTTGCCTTATTTTAGCGTAAAATAAAGAAATAGTAAATATGCCTTCCTTGCCAAAGGAAGGGGACCGCGTCAGCGGTGGAGGAATTTTCATGTTACAAGAAGCAACTAAAGCATTAAATTCAGCATTTAACAACAGTTTTATAAAAAAATTAAGCCAATATCTCCACGACTGCGTCAGAGAAGAAGTTAAAAGCTCAACGTTCAGAAACCTAAAAGGAGACAAAGACAACAAATGGATTTTCCTTCAAGGAGACGAAGAGCTTTTCACACAAGGACGAGAATTCATCGCACTTGACGGCAAGGACAGCAAGCTTACTGAACTTATGCTTCAAAGCGAGCTTGGGCAAAAGGACAAATACTTGATTTACGGTTACTTATTCTTGGTCGGAAAAAGCTCCAAAACCCGTAAACATAACGAGTTTTTGACACCGCTTTTATACATGCCTTGCAAACTTGAGAGAAATGGCGTGAACATCAACTGTCTGCCGCTTGATGAAGTTCTTTCGCTAAACACGGGAGCACTCGCCGCCTTAATGCGCAAAAACGACGATGAAGATGAAACAGATATTATGCTTGAAGGGCTTCTTGATGTTGTACCGGATTTGCCGATTACTGAAGAAAAGCTCAATATCTTTTTAACAACGTTGAAATCACTCGTTCCGGAAGTCGAGATTTCATACAATAAATCGGATTACGAAACAGAAGACAATATTTCTAAAGCGGCAGAAAAAGATTTTTACAAAGAAAAAATCGACGCTGAAAATGTAGAAGATGTGATTGAAGAAGAAGAACACCAGCAAAAACAGCGTGTTAAATTAGAAAAAGTTTCAGTAACGCACCAATGCGCAATTATTTTAACCAAGCGGCCTTCAATGACTGCGGGTGTTTTGCACGAGTTAACACGGATTGCGGAGCAGCCCAGCGGAATTTACAGAGAAACGGCTTTGAGTATTATTAACGAAGAATTTGCGCAAAGCAAAGAAAAATCCGCACCTATTCAAGATATGAAAAAAATCACGGATTTCTACCCAATAACCCCGCTTTCGCTTTCTGACACCCAGCAGCAGGTGATTAAAAACATTGATAATGATAAATTTATTGCGGTTCAGGGGCCTCCGGGCACAGGAAAATCGCAGACAATTGTTAACCTTGTTGCGCACCTTGTAGCCAACGGCAAAACCGTTCTGGTCGCATCGCGCATGGATAAGGCCGTTGATGTTGTTGCTGAGCGTCTTAACGAGCTTGGGGCAAGCCATATGGCGCTGCGTGCCGGCCGTTTGAATTATCAACGCTCGCTGAGCAATGAGTTAAACGCGCTTATTGCCGAAAGTTCAGATCTCGACAGCAACGTTGAAGATATTCTTTTTGCCGATACTGACGATATGAAAAAACACCTCGACATTCTGAAAGACGCTGAAAATAAGTGTGAAAAGATTATCAAGCTTGAAAAAAACTGGCACGACAAATCAATTGAAGTTGAAGAAGAACAAAAGCTTCAGCCAAAACCCGAATTTATCAAGGGTTCACTCAAAAAATCCGAAATTGAATCAATAGCGTCAATTATAAAAACGCTGCGAAGCAATATGGAAAAATCAGGATTTTTAAGCAAATTCACCAACTTTGCAACTCTTTCACAGCTTAAAAAAATTCTTGAATTGAAAAACTTTGATGTGAACTACGAGAACCTTTCAAAACTTGCTACCGAGCTTGGTTTTGAAAATCTAAACTGCCAATTGCGTTCTATTGAAAGCGAAATTCAAAAAACCGGCAATCTCCATGTTTTGTCCGAACAAATCAGGCAGATGAAGAAAAAACAAAAAGCTCAAATAATAATATTGCTGAAAATAATAATAGCTCAGAAAAAAACAATAAAACACAAATCAATGAAACAGAAAAAAATAAAGG
>USGC01000111.1 GCA_900554095.1 uncultured bacterium | reverse complement strand
AAACTTACGGCAGGTGCAAGAACACGGATACACACCTTTTCTTTGCCTGCTACTGGAAGAGTGTTTATACGGAAGTCGTATGAACCGTCTTTGTATTTTATAGAAAAAGTACCATCCTGAGGTCTTCTGTGTTCTGCAATGTTCATTCTGGACAATACCTTGAAACGTGCAATGACTGACTGTTCGACTTTTAACGGAATATCAAGGACTTTTTGGAGCATGCCGTCTTTACGGTAACGAACTATGTATCCATTTAAACGCGGCTCTATGTGAATATCAGAAACCTTATTGTCAATTGCGTTTGTAATAATTTGGTTTACGAATTTTGCAATCGAGCCCGTTGAATCTTGAAGTTCACTGTCTACTTGTTCCCAAAGAGTTTCTTCTTGTTCAATTTCTGCTGATTCTTCTTCGATTTTTTGGATAATCTTTTCCGTTTCACGCTTTTGCTCTGAGAAGAATGTATCTAATGAGTTTTGAAACTCATAATGCGTCATCAGTAATTGTTTCGGATTTTGTCCGGTTAAATAGATGATTTCTTTTAAAACATCTGGTTTTACCGGAGTAACAACACCGAGCAATAATGTTTTACCGTCAGAAGATATCGGTATAACTTTATTTGTTTTTATGAAGTCTTCAGGTAATATATTGACAAATTTTTCCTGTTTGGCAAGCTGCTCGTTGCTGACTAAATCGTAGCCAGTTTGCAAATGCAAAATTTCTTTCAATTGCGGCAAAGTTATAAAGCCTAATTTGAAAAGAGTAGACCCAATCGGCATCTTCAAACGCTTACTTTCTGCAAGCGCCTGAAGCAATTGCAGGTCTGAGATATAACCTTTTTGAATTAACAATTCACCGAGTTTTGCATTACTTTCGGGTGGTGTATTTGCAGACGCAGCAACACCCATCAAAGGTTTAAGGCTGTTTATTAGCTGTATTAAATCATCGTCTGCTACTTGAATAAACTTAATTTGAAAAGGAAATATCGCTTTAAGTTTTTGATTAATAGTATCTTTATCAGATTGAGAATTTATAGCTACAAACAGGAATTTATCTTTAACACTAATTGGAACAAAATTAAATTGCTCCAATAGTGTACTGTTTACTTTATTCAGTATCTGTTTATTGACACTGTTTTTTAACCTGTTTAATACTTCGTTCATAAATGTTCTTTATAAAGTTTCCTGTCCGCTGATAGCATCTTCGTTATCGGTGATGATTTTTGGAGTAATCATTATAACCATTTCTTCTTTAGATTTTTTGGTACTTGTACTTCTAAACATTGCACCAATGTACGGAATATCGCCTAAGAAAGGAATTTTCTTAACAGATTTGGTTTCATCATCTCTAAGCATACCGCCGATTACGAGTGTTTCACCGTCTTTTATTCTTACATTTTTTAAATCTAAGTTTCTTCTTTGAAGCAAAGTCGCTGCCAAATCCGGTGTTTGAGAGTCTTCAGTAGGAGAATAGATTTGTTCTTTGATGGTTGCATATTCAGGTTTGATGTTAAGAGTTACATAACCGTCAGGACTGATGAATGCCGTCAGTGCAACTTTTATACCGTTATCGTCTGCAATATCGTAATCTCTTTGTGCCGCGCCTGAAGTTACGCCGGAAATTACTTGTGATGTAACAGATTTAACGTAGTCAGAAGTCAAGTCTATAGTTGACTCTTGTCCGTTAGTTACCAAGATACGCGGGTTGGCAACAACTCTTGCTTTGCCGTTTTCAAGCAAGTAATTGATAGCATAAGTAATTGTTGGAGTTCCGCTGAATTTCTGTACTGTATATTTAATTTCCGGTTCATCGCCTGTCATATCGACTACAGAGTAGCTATCACCCTTGAAGAATATCGGATACAATGGGTTTGTTGCAGTTGTTCCATTTGAGAATGTAGCAGAGAAGTATTTGCTCCATACTTGCCATGAATTTTCCATGGTTTTGGATCCGCTTTCGCTTACTTCAATGATAGAGACTTCAAGGTAAGCTTGAGGTTCTTTTTTATCGTTTTGTTTGATGAAATCTTCAATTAATGAGATTTGGTGAGGAGTAGCACCCATTACATTAACAGTACCAAGCCCCGGAGAATATGAAATCTCAAGCGCAAGCAGTGGTAATGAAGAAAATTCAACACTACCGCTTGAAGATGAGTTTGTTGCATTCATACTGGAAGTATAACCGCATGCGATTGTTCCGCCGCCGATAGAGAGGCTGCTGCCGGAAGAATCTGCTGCGGCACCAGTTATTTGGCCTATATCCGATTTTTTGCTTGAATCAACGTCAATAATTGTCGGTAAAAGCTGTGTACAAAGCATATCTGCCATTACATCCGGAGTTACGTGGTTAACTTTATATGTTTTAAATTCCGGTTTTGTATCGAATTGTTCAATAATTTTTCTTGCAATAGCCGCGTCATTTTCTGTTCCAAAAATCAATACTTCATTTTTTCTTGGGTTAGTCGTTGCAACTAAAGTGTTTGATAATCCTGGCTTTTTCAATCCGAAAATATTTTTATTTAAAAAGCTTGCCATTGGCATTGCGTCAATATATTTTACAGGAATTGCAATCATTTTTTTCATATTGATTGTTGTTTTTCCGGGGTCGGAATAGACAATCAATGTGTTATTATCTATTAAATAATACAGTTCATTCATTTCCATAATCATTTCAAACGCTGAATTAAGCGGAACATCAACCAAATCCATAGTTACAGTCCCAGCCACACCATTTTCAAAAATTATGTTTAAGCCGGCTTTGTCAGCAAACATTCTCAAAACTTGCTTAACATCAGAATCTCTCAGGCTTAATGTTATAGGCATTGTTTTTGTTGTAAGAGAGCTTTCGCCTTTTAAAGGAATTGTTACTGTTGGCGAATAGAATTTATCATCTGCGGCCTGAGTTTGAGAAGATACACCGGTGAAAACATCAGGGGTAACCGGCGTAGGATTTGATAAACCTCTAATCCCTTGTAATTCTTGTGCAAGAAGGGTTCCGCTTACGTCAGCGCCTAAATAGTCGCCGATTGAAGCGGCAAACACTGCTGTTAGAGTGTTTGAAAATGCGAATGTGAATAACATTGCACCTGCTAAAATTTTCTTTGTAACTGTATTTTTCATATCTGCTCCTGCTTATTTAATTTATTTTTTGCTTCCACCGAATTTTTTATCTAAATTTGAAATGGTGTTATATTGTAATCCGTCCGTTGCTAACAACTCTCCAACTCCGGCTTTGTAAACATTTGCGCCAAGCTGAACTGTTACTGTCTGAGGAGATATAGAAAGCACCTTATAACCATTCACAACATCACCTGAACGAACGAGATAGTCTGAACTTTCTATATTTAAAATAGCTGATGGATTTTGTTTGTCGTACATTATGCCTGAAACCTTGGTTGTAAGAACCTTTTGGGCATCAGCATCCGCAACAGCTTGCTGAGGCGGATCTATCAAATCATATTTAAGCTTTTGGACTTGTAAATCCGTAAGCTTTTGAGAATTTTCAATACCTGTATTTTCTCCATATGGAACAAAAGGATTTGCCCTTCCTGCATCTTCAACAGAAAGTGCTACCATTTTTTCATTTTTATTTGCAATAACTTCAACACTATCGTCCGCCGGAATTGCTGCTGCCTCTGGAGGCGCCGGTTCTGCGCCGTCTTGCGCAATCTTAGCTGTGCCATCTTCTGGTGCAGCTTGAACGCTATCTTCTACAGGCGCTGTATCAGTATTTTCTGCAACATCCCCCCCGGTTCCAGAACCGCAGCCCGCTGCCGTAAAGGTAACTACCACAAAGAATATTGCTGCAATAAATATTCCAACTTTTTTACTTCCATACTGTTCTTTAACTTTTCCAAATTTCTCTGATATTGTGTTTAAAATATTAATCACTTGCCACCTATTTACTTATTTAATTATAGATTTGTACAAATAAATTATATAAAAATATATGAATTATCGTATCAGTTATTTAATGTATTTAATTCAAAAAACCTCTTCTTTATAACGAACAAGATAATACATAATATATATTTTATCATACTTTTATTATGATGGCAAAAAACGTCAAATTGTTAAGCTTTATAACAAAAATTATTGAAAATTATTAGTTACAGTGTATATATACTCAAGGATTTGAGCAAAATAATGCAAATCTGCATTTCCATTTACAACTAAATCTGCTTCTTTTCTAAACGGCTTAACGTACTTCTCTCCTGCTTCAGCTATATAATCCCAGTGTTTCATGGCATTTTCGAGGCTCTGATTACGTTCATCGCATGCGCGAGTCATAAAACGATTTTTTCTAATATTGTTATCAGCTTCAATGTAAATTTTTATGTCGAAAATATCTCTTACATCTTTATACATTGTTGCAATGCCCTCAACGACAATAATTTTTTCTGATTTCACCTCCTGAGCATTAGATATTGAAACACCAGTGCCATTAGGCAAATACATCGGAGCAGTAATATCTTCTCCAAAAGAAAGCTTTTTCAAATCTTCACTCAAAACATCAAGCTGAAAACTTTCAGGGGCATCTACGTCATATCCGCTGTCTCTAAGTTTATCAAACGAACCGTACTCTTTTATAAGTTTTGAAATATCATTGAAATAATTATCGGTACTTAAGACTGTAACCGGCATTGATAATCTTTCAATTACACTTTTTATAATACTGCACACCGTGGATTTGCCGCATGCCGATTCGCCTGTAATTCCTATAAGCATGCGCTTTTTAGGATTATTAATCAAACGTTTTGAAAATCTATTTATAAAATTAGGATTTACATCGTTAAAAACACCTGAATTGCACCTTTTGTCAAAAGCTAAAATTTGTCTGAATTTCGCCTGAAGGTAAAACGCCAAAAGTTCGCGTCCGGTTTTGGAATTAAAGTCGGGTTTAAGAATCTTATCGGTAGAGTTCAATTCTTTTTCAATTAATACTTGCATTATATCTTCCATAAAATAAATATGCAGATATAATACACAAGAAAAATTTTTTTTGCTAGTCTTTAGAAAAATATTTTTACATAAATAATATTATTAGAATATAATATTATTTATGTATAATCTATTAATTGCGAAAAATTTTTCTTGGTATATAATAATTTCATCGAAGGAGAGTTTAATATGGAAACATTAGCAAAAAACGAGGGATTAATAACCAAAATTATCGGACCTGTAATTGATGTGGAATTCCAATCAGGTGAATTGCCCGAAATTTATACGGCCTTGAATATTTATAAAGAAGACGGCTCATATGTTGTTGCAGAAGTTCAGCAAATGCTCGGCTCTAACCGTGTAAGAACCGTCGCAATGGCCTCAACTGACGGTTTAAAAAGAGGCATGAAAGTTGTTAACACTAATGAACCTATTAAAATACCAGTAGGTACTCCAATTCTAGGTAGAATTTTGAACGTTATCGGACAACCTGTAGATGAAATGGGCCCTATTGAAACCGATACTTACCTGCCTATACACCGGGAATCTCCTAAGCTTACCGACCAAAATACCAATATCGAAATTCTTGAAACCGGTATTAAAGCAATCGACCTTTTGCAGCCATACCAAAAAGGCGGAAAAATCGGTCTTTTCGGCGGCGCAGGCGTTGGTAAAACCGTTTTAATCCAAGAATTAATCCATAATATCGCAATGGCACACAACGGCTATTCAGTCTTCGGCGGCGTTGGCGAAAGAACTCGTGAAGGAAATGACCTTTGGAACGAATTTAAAGAAAGCGGCGTTCTCGATAAAGTTGCACTGATTTACGGACAAATGAACGAACCGCCGGGAGCTAGAATGAGAGTTGGTCTTTCAGCGCTTACCGCAGCTGAATATTTCAGAGATTACTCAAAACAAGACGTTTTGTTATTTAT